>NZ_JACLCT010000013.1:60475-107802 GCF_014218915.1 Chryseobacterium sp. C2(2020) | reverse complement strand
AAAAATTTTTTGAGCTTTGAGGGCTCAAAATTTTTCAGAATAACTTTTCTACTTACACAGTTAGTAGGACACTACCAGGTTTGCGGAATGATGATTATTTAGCTTCTGATAATGTCCATTTAAAATAAATACTGGTATTAATAAGGTCAATAAGAACATCTTCAAAGTTTTCAAAAAAGTTCTAACCTAAATTTACTGGTGTTTGTTGTAAAGTTTCTTCCAGTTTTTCTTTAGTATAATAATGACGCTTTACTTCATTACTTTCATCACGTACAAGATGGTAGATTTTGTTTCTCAGTAAAACAGTTATCAATTCATCAAACTCTTTATTGTCATCATATTCATCATCTTTGTAAATGTCATTGATTATTAAATTGTAATTGTTTTTTTGAATATCATAATGTTTATAAAAAACTCTTATTAATCTTTCTTTATTTAATTTTTTGATAACTTCAACTAAGGCTTGTCTTACTCCAGTGGCGCTTCCAAATTCAAATATTCTGCCGTCTTTCTTTACAAGGAGTATAGGACCTTGACCTACTAACCTTACTTTTTTGTCTTTTGCTTGATAACCAAAAACGAATATATCATCATAGTCTTCCGTATAGCTGACTTCAACATGATTTCCCGCATTGTTTAGTACATATTCTCTGGCTATTTTTAGATATTCTTCTTTGTTTTCCTGCATTTATTTTACGTGTTTTTTATGAAGATTGTTTAAGAATTTTTTGCGATTAAAATTTTTAAGGAAACCTGAGTTTTCGCCTTTTTTTAGCTGCTTAATTAATTCAAAGTCATTTTCTAATTTTAATTTATTTTTCTCCATTATATTACAGTTCTCTTAAAGAAGCAACAATATCATCAATTGTATGAATTGAAGTATTTAACGCCATTTTATCAGCTAATGTTGGACTAAATTTAAGGACTTCATCTTTTGTAATTTTATGCCAAATAGGTAATATTACTTTATGTCCATTCATTTCACGAGCAACCATTCCATTGAGTTCATATTCTGTCCAATTTTTTCTTACAAAAGAAGGCGAAATAATAACAATTCCAAATTTAGAATTAATTAAGCCCAAGTCAATTTTTTTCCTTAAGCTATCTCCAATTTTTAATTCAAATTCATCATACCAAACTTGAAAACCACTTTCTCTTAAAGCTTCTGCTAAATTTCTTACAATATCTTCTTTATCTTCTGATGCATGAGAAATAAAAAAATCATATTGTTTTTGTTGTTCATTATTTCCAATAGTAATTGTCTTTGATGAATAGTTTTGATTTATTAAATCATTTAAGTGAGCTTTCTGTTCCTCAATAGTACGTTGTAAATTCTTTTGAAAATCAGTTTGTTTCTGGTTTTGCTTTTTTAATTCATTATTTTCCGCTTTACGTAACTCTTGTTTTTTCTTTCCTAATTCAATTGTCTTTGTAGATATCTTGTTTTGATAATCTGCTACCTTTTTTTTACAATTAAGAATTTCGGTTTGATAGTTTACAATTTGTTTTTGTTTACTTTGCAAAGTCGAAATAGAAGTACTTTTATTTATTGACTTATTAACAGAATCTATCTGCCTAATTTTATCATTTTCTTTTTTACTTTCATCTGCTATTTTTTTGTGTAAATCAGCAATATCTTTTTCAATTTTATTTATTTGATTTTGGTAGTAACTGGGATTCATCTTATGTTTAATCTATGGTTAATAATCAAATATACACAATAACATGTTATTATAATTATGGGAAACCATAATTATTCCCACCCACCCAAAAAATAAAATCCGCCACAAATTTGCCCACCCAATTTTTTAAAAGTAATTTTGCATGAATCTAAAATAAAAGTAAAATATGTCAACTTACGTAGTTGTAGGTCTTCAGTATGGAGATGAAGGTAAAGGAAAAATCACGGATGTTTTATCGGCAAAATCAGATTACGTTGTACGTTTCCAAGGAGGAGACAACGCGGGTCACACGGTTTATGTAGGTGAAGAGAAATTCGTTTTGCACCTTCTTCCATCGGGAGTTCTTCAGTGCAAAGGGAAATGTATCATTGCGAACGGAGTAGTGGTAAATCCTAAATCTTTCATTAAAGAGGTGAATCAGATCGAAAGCAAAGGCTTAAAGACAGATCACATTTTCATCAGCAGAAGAGCGCATGTCATCATGCCTTACCACATTCTTTTGGATACGTACCGTGAAGAAGAGCACGGAGGAACGCAGATCGGGACAACAAAAAAAGGGATCGGACCTTGCTATGAAGATAAAATTGCAAGAGTGGGAATCAGAATGATCGACCTTTTGAATCCTGAGATCTTAAGAGACAAAATCGAGAAAAACTTAAAAATCAAGAATTCTCTTTTTGAAAAATACTTCGGAAAACCTACATTGGACGTTGAAGAAATTTACAACGAATATTTAGAAATCGGAAAACAGCTTCAGGACAGAATCGTAGATACAGAACTTGAACTGAATGAAGCGATTAGAGACGGTAAAAATGTTTTATTCGAAGGAGCGCAGGCTTTAATGCTGGATATCGACTTCGGAACGTATCCTTACGTAACTTCTTCTTCTCCTTCAACTGGAGGCGTTTGTACAGGAGCGGGAGTTCCGCCGACTTCGCTGCAGAATTTAATTGGTGTTGCCAAAGCATACTGTACAAGAGTAGGAAACGGACCTTTCCCTTCAGAACTGGATAACGAACTGGGTGAGAAAATCAGACAGATCGGAGGAGAATTCGGAGCAACAACAGGAAGACCTAGAAGAACAGGCTGGTTAGACCTTGTTTCTTTGAAGCACGCTTGTATGATCAACGGAATCAATAATTTAGTGATTACAAAATTAGACGTTCTTACAGGAATTGAAAATTTAAAAGTCGTTACGCATTACAAAACCGAAGACGGAAAAATCATCGATTATTTCACTTCATCCACCGAAAAATTATACAACTATGAACCGATTTATAAGGATTTGCCGGGTTGGAACGAAGATATCACGAAAGCCAGAAGCTACGACGAGCTTCCGCAAACGGCTCAGGAATACATCGAGTTTATCGAAAAATATTTAGGAATCAACGTTTACTTGGTTTCTGTTGGACCGGAAAGAAGCCAGAACATCATCAGAAAAGAATTATTCTAAGAATATTTTTTAACATACAGAAAGAGATCATCAAACGATGGTCTCTTTTTTTATGAATAAATTTATAAAAACTAAATTTCCGCTTTCTGTTCATTCCGTAAATTTCAGCTATCAGCTATCAACTATCAACTATCAACTATCAACTATCAACTATCAACTATCAACTATCAACCAATTCCCTTTTCAGGAGCTTTTTCCAGCTTTCGCTACTCGCTTTTTTGAGGTTTCAGCGATGGCTTTGCCCCCGCCGAAACCTCAAAAAGAGCTCAGACATGCCGCTCAATCTGGGCTAAAATACAGGTCTGCAATTTTAACTTTCTCCGTAAAATATTTAAACTCAGAAATTTATTATTTACAACATAGTTAAATTTCTTACTTGGCATGAAAATTTTAAAAATGTTGTCATTTTAACAAATATTTGGCAAAAAATTTGATATTGAATCAATGCTTATTGGTAAGATCATAAAAACTAATAATCAAATTTTTTTAACAGTTTAAATATTTTAGTGATGAAACACACAAATCAAAATCAGGAATTTCGTTTTAACGAAGTTCTTTTCGAACACCGTAACAAAGAATACGGAGCTTATGTATTAAGAAGAGAATCAGACAGAATCTTAACAAAAGCATTTTTTATAGGAGTCAGTGTATTGGCTGCCGTTTCTTTAACTCCGCTTGCGATTAATGCATTTAAATCAGAGCCGATAATTGAAGATACAATTGATGGAGGAACACATGTTATAACGCAGGTGGAAACTCCTGAAAAAGATCCGCCGGCAGTAAAACCACAACCTGCTCCCGAAAGAGTAAAAACAATTGATACAACAGTGCCTGAGCCAAAGGCAATTGTTATCAATGAGAAAAAGGACACTCCGAAAGATAATCTAAATGCTGTTTCAGGTACACAGACATCTGATGGGAAAGAGGTTACCACACCTACCTATATACCAACAACTCCAACTATCGGAACTGGTCCTGTAATTACTACGGCTCCACCAGTAGTAGTACCTAAAGAAGATCCCAATAAAATTTTCAATAGTGGAGATTTAGGAAAAGAAGCAAATTTTGATGGTGGAATCGACTCATTCAGAAATAAAGTAATGAGTAATTTTGACGGATCAGGATTTGATTCTGGTGATGTAATGAAAACCACCATTACTTTCATTGTAGAAAAAGACGGTACCATTTCTGGAATAAAAGCTGCGGGTTCAGATGCGGATTTCAATAGTGAGGCGGTAAGAACAATCAGATCGATTAAAGGAAAATGGACACCTGCAAAAAACAAACAGGGTGAATCCGTAAGAAGTTATTTCAAATTTCCGATTACGATGAAATTTGATCAATAAGGCATAAAAAACAAATCTTGAACAGTTATCCACAAAGAATTTTTTTTGTGGATAATTTTTTTTATTGCTAAATTGCTTATTAACAATATTTTAACTCAAATTTCGTTTTATCCCTTTATTAAGAGCAGGGAAAAATGTGTATTTTTGAAACTTAAAGTTCTAACAATGGCAAAAATCATAGGTATCGCTAATCAGAAAGGGGGAGTTGGGAAAACAACAACAGCTGTTAATTTAGCCGCAGCATTAGGGGTATTAGAGAAAAAAATATTAATCATCGATGCAGATCCTCAGGCGAATGCAACTTCAGGTTTGGGCGTGGAAGACGTAAGATATTCTACATACAATCTTTTGGAGCATAGTGTAGATACGGCAAAATGCATCAAGCAGACAGCAACTCCGAATCTGGATATTGTGCCTTCTCACATCGATCTGGTGGCAGCGGAAATTGAACTTGTCGACAAAGAAGAGCGTGAGTATATGCTTAAAAAAGCTTTACAGAGCATAAGAGACGATTATGATTATATTATTATCGATTGTGCGCCGAGTTTAGGTCTTATTACCGTAAATGCGCTTACAGCAGCAGATTCTGTAATTATCCCGATTCAGTGTGAGTATTTCGCATTGGAAGGTCTTGGAAAATTACTGAATACCATTAAAAACGTTCAGAAAATCCATAATAAGGATCTTGATATCGAAGGTCTGCTTCTTACCATGTACGACAGCCGTTTGAGACTATCCAATCAGGTCGTGGAAGAAGTAAACTCTCATTTCCCTGAAATGGTATTCGAAACCATCATCAGCAGAAACGTACGATTAAGCGAAGCACCAAGCTTCGGAGAAAGTATCCTGAATTACGATGCAGAAAGCAAAGGAGCAATACAGTACATTCAGTTGGCAGAAGAAGTTTTATTGAAAAACGAGAAATTAGTAAAGAATTAAAAGCAGCTAGCTAAGCTAAACGCTAAAAACAAAATATGAAGGATAAAAAAAGAGCGATGGGGCGTGGTTTGGGCGCAATTCTTAGTGCCGAATCCAAAGCAACGATCAATTCTGCCACCGATGAGGGAGCGGATAAGTTTGTAGGGAATATCGTAGAAATTGCATTAGAAGATATTTATCCCAATGCGTCTCAGCCAAGAACTTATTTTGACGAAAAAGCCTTGAACGAACTCGCACAGTCAATTAAAAATTTAGGCGTTATTCAGCCGATTACTTTAAGAAAAGACGGCGAAAAGTTTGAAATTATTTCCGGGGAAAGACGTTACCGCGCAAGTAAAATTGCAGGGTTAGAGTCTATTCCGGCATACATCCGTCTCGTTAATGATCAGGAATTGCTTGAAATGGCACTTGTTGAAAACATCCAGAGAGAAGATCTTGATGCGATAGAAATTGCATTAACGTATCAGAGATTGATGGAAGAAATCGGTCTTACTCAGGAAAATCTCAGCCACAGAGTTGGGAAAGACAGAAGTACCATTACAAATTCCATCAGATTACTGAGGTTACATCCGGATATTCAGAATGCGATCCGAAGCGGAGAAATTTCTGCAGGACACGGAAGAGCCATCATCAGTCTTGAAAGCGAAGAACATCAGCAGATTTTGTTTGATCTCATCATTAAAGAAAAACTGAACGTTCGTCAGGCTGAACAGGCAGCTACAGCCATTAAAAACCCGAAATCTCCGGCGGCAAAAAAAGCAAAAGCCGAGCTTTCCAATAATTATAAAAGAGCGCAGAAAACAATTGCAGATATTTTAGATGTAAAAGTTGAAATCAAAGCCTCTCCAAACGGTAAAAAAGGTAAAATTGTTCTGGACTTCAAAAATGAAGATGAGCTGGAATATATTTTATCCCATATTAAATAAATGAAGAAAATACTTTTCACATTTTTTCTGTGTCTGTTTGCAGTTGCGTATTCACAGGTAAATCCTAACGACACCATTCGGGTAGACTATCGTCCGAAAGACAGTGTTGCCGTGGAAAAGAACAACACCAAAACAGAAAGCAGGGTAGTTGCAGATCTGGAAAAAGCAAACGGACCTACCAAAAAAACACTGAAACTGAATCCTACAAAAGCAGGATTGTATTCTGCTGTGCTTCCGGGATTGGGACAGGTGTATAATAAAAAATACTGGAAGGTTCCTATTGTTTTAGGAGCAGTAGGAGCAGGAGTAGGAATTGCGGTATGGAATGACAACCAGTACAGAAAATACCGCGAATATTACATCGCCAAGCTCAACGGAACACCGAATGAATTTGTAGATACCCATCCATGGCTCGATAAAGTGGCTCTCGGAAATGCACAGGACAGATCCAAGAGACAGAGAGATTACGCCATTGCAATTACAGGATTAATTTACATTCTGAACATCGTAGATGCGGTAGTAGATGCACATTTATACGAAGCAAGACACGATCCGGATCTTACGCTGAATCCGGCAATGATTCAGGATCAGTACGGAATTGCACCTCCTAAAACCGGCTTAAGTTTAAGTTACAGATTTTAAAATAATTAATATTAATTCTGTTAAACTAATTTATTGCTGACTTGGTTAAGTGAAATCGAAGATTCGACGAAGTCAAAAGCCTTTGCGAACGAAAAATATGCAGGAGAATTTTAAATAAATCTTTGCGGGCGTTGCGTTAGATTATAAAATTAAATAAAGAAGTACATGAAAATAGCATTAGTTGGATACGGTAAAATGGGCAAGATCATTGATGAAATTGCCACGAAAAGAGGACATGAAATCGTTGCCCGGTTAAAAGAAACTCCAACTGCTGAAAATCTGAATAATCCCGATGTCGTAATTGAATTTTCGTTACCCGAAGTTGCTTACGAAAACATCAAAGCCTGTCTGGAAAACAAAATTCCTGTGATCTGCGGAACAACGGGCTGGCTGGAAAAAAAATCCGAAATTGAAAAATTGGCTGTAGAAAAAGAAACCGCTTTTTTATATGGTTCAAATTTTAGTCTTGGTGTTAATTTATTTTTTGCCTTAAACGAAAAACTGGCAGATTTAATGAAAAATGTGGACGAATATTCTTGTCAGTTGGAAGAAATTCATCACATTCACAAATTGGATGCTCCAAGCGGAACGGCAATTTCCATCGCCGAAGGAATTTTTAAAAACAATCCGAAATTCGATTCCTGGAAACTGGAAGAAACACAGGGAAAACAACTGGGCATTTTTGCCATCCGTGAAGATGAGGTTCCGGGAACGCACAGTGTTTTTTACAGAAGCGAAGTGGACGAAATAGAAATCAAACATACCGCGTTCAACAGAAGTGGTTTTGCTTTGGGCGCAGTAGTTGCGGCAGAATGGATTAAAGATAAAATAGGAAATTTCACGATGAAGGACGTTTTGGGACTTTAATATTGTAACAAAATTCTTACATTGCAAACTAATAAGAATGAATGATGAAACGTTAATAGTGAATTTGTCATCATTATCAGACATCATTCATCAATTATATTATAGATTAGGCACAAAAATTTATGAATTATTTTTTAACGTACGCAGTTTATGTTCTCATTTTATCTGTATTGATGGGGATTTCCACATGGAAACTGTTCAAAAAATTAGGATATAGTCCGCTTTTCGCGTTTATTCCTTTTTACAACTATTTCATTATTTTAAAAGAGACAAAACATCCGAAATGGTGGGCAATTTTATCGTATCTGCCAATCGTGGGACCTATTATGATGTCTGTTTTTCATTTGTATTTAATGAAGAAATTCGGGAAAACGCTCTTTAAGGATCAGCTTCTTACCGTAATTCTTCCGTTTATCTATATGGCAACGGTAAATTATGGAAAAGATGTTGAATTGGAAGACGAAAATGCAATATTCCTTACCGACGAAGAAAAAAACGCAAAAAAGAAAGATTCATTTGTGGGATCTGTGACGTTTGCCGTAGTTTTCGCAACAATAATTCACGTTTTTATAACGCAGCCTTTCGGAATTCCGACAGGATCTATGGAAAGAACTTTATTGGTAGGTGATTTCCTTTTCGTAAACAAATGGAGTTACGGGTACAGACTTCCGATGCGTCCTCTTGCAATTCCTTTCCTTCAGGGAACCATCATGGATACAGGAGAAAAAGGAAACCCGAAAGATGATCCTAAATCTTATGTGGATGCTGTAAAATTACCTTATGAAAGAATTTTTCAGTTCAGCAAACCTCAAAAGAGCGATATTGTTGTTTTTAATTATCCTCAGGATTCTGTACATACCGCGATCGATAGAAAGGATCCTTACGTAAAAAGATGTGTTGCTGTTGCGGGAGATACTTTCGAAATGAGAGCAGGAAGACTTTTTGTAAATGGAAAACCGGAAACAATTTTAGGAGATCAAGAAGAGCAACATTCTTTTATCGTAGAAACAGGAAGCGAAATTGACACTAAAGAATTGTTTAAGAGATTAGAATATATCTCAATTGCTCAAGTAGATACTTCAAGTCCATATTTTCAAAGTAAAGTTGAAAAATATGGTCTTAATCCTAAGAATACCGTGTATGTAATGCAATTGACAGATAAGAGATTACAAGAAATTAAGTCTCTGCCTCAAGTTGTTTCTGTTCATGAAGATATTTTAGATAAAGGGTATGCTGCCGTTGCTTATAGAGATGAAATGAGAACAAAAATAGATACAACACAGTCTATTTACCCAATTAATAAACCATGGAATCAAGATTGGTATGGACCACTTAGAATTCCGAAGAAAGGTGATGTTGTTACTATTGATAAGGAGTCTCTTCCAATGTATCAATGGATTATTTCAGAATATGAACATAATAGTTTAGAAAACAAAAACGGTAAAATTTTTATCAACGGAAAAGAAACCAATCAATATACCATCCAGCAGGATTATTATATGATGGTTGGAGATAACAGAGATGCGTCCTTGGACGCTAGATTTTTCGGTGTTGTTCCTGAAGAAAATATTGTTGGAAAGCCTATGTTCACATGGATGAGTATCGAAGGAGCATTTAGTGATTCAGGCGCTTCTTTTCAGGCGGACGGTTGGAGAATCCGTTGGGACAGAATGTTTAAAGCAACAAACACAGGGGAGGCAAACAAAACTTCGTACTGGTGGATTGCAGCGATGATTCTTATTTTGTTCTTCGGTTGGGAATATTTCGTGAAATTATTCAGAAAGAAAAAAACGGAAGACGATGTGTAATTCACTTTGTCAAAGTTTAAATCTTTGACAAAGTTTCAAAATCAATTATTTAATTGAAAAAAAATTATAAATAGAATGAAGTATTTGAAAAAATACTTCATTTTTGCATTATGAATATGAAGAATGTATTATTACCGGCGTTTTATTTACCGCCAATTTCTTGGTTTTCAGTGTTTTTAGATCCTGAAAATGAAATTATATTTGAACAGTTTGAAAGTTTTCCCAAACAAACCTACAGAAACAGAGCCAACATTTTTGGAGCAAACGGAAAATTATCATTAATCATTCCTATTGCTCATAACGGATGCAGAGAATTTAAGGATATTGAAATTTCTCACCGTGAAGACTGGAGAAATCTTCATTGGAAATCCATTAAAACGGCATATCAGAGTTCGCCTTATTTTGAATTTTATGAAGATAAATTCAGAAAGATTTATGATCTTAAAGAAAAATATCTGTTGGATTTTAATCTGAAAACACTGGAAATTATTCAGCAGATCCTTAAAACAGAAAAGGCACACTCTTTGAATGAAGAATATATTAAATTTCCGGAAGAAATTAATTTCAGAGATCAATTTTCGGCAAAACTTCCTTCAGAATACGAAATGGACGAGTATTATCAAACGTTCTCTGATAAACGCGGTTTCCTGAAAGATTTATCAGTTTTGGACTTAATTTGTAACAAAGGACCGGAATCTTTGACTTATATTAAAAATATTAAATATTCATAGTAAAATGAAAAAGGTATTATTAGCTGCTGTTTTTTTAGTGGGGATTGGTTTTTCTCAAGCGCAGGAAGCAAAAGATCCGATGCAGGATAAAGATCTTATGACATGGTATCATAAAGATTTTGCTACAACGAAAGTTTATGGGGTAAATACAGAAAATGCCTATAAGTTTTTAGAATCTAAAGGTCTTAAACCTAAAACAGTTTTGGTGGGAGTTTTAGATAGCGGAGTTCAGGTAGATCATCCCGGATTGGTAAAAAATATCTGGACAAATCCTAACGAAGTGCCCAACAACGGAAAAGATGATGACGGAAACGGTTACATCGATGATATCCACGGATGGAACTTCATTGGTGGAAAAAACGGAGATATTGATATCGATAACATGGAGGTAACCAGAGTTGTTGCTAAATATAAGCCTGTTTTTGAAGGAGACGATTCTACAAAAAACAAAGCAAATCAAGCTAAAATGCCTGAAGAATTTGCCATGTATATGAAAGCCAAAGATCTTTTCACCAAGAAGAGTGTGGAAGCAAAACAGGGTTTCAAAACCTATTCCATGATTAATGAGGCAATCCCTGTCATGGTAAAACTACTGAACGGAAAACCTCTTACTCCTGAAAATGTTGCCGCTATAAAACCGGCAGATCAGAGAGAAGCAATGGCTGTACAGGTTTTAACACAGGTTGCGCAGAGTCCTGAATTTAAAGGAAAATCTGCTGCTGAATTCGAAAAAGCAATGAGCGGTCAGATTAAAGAAGCTTTAGACTATTTTGGTCCTCAGGAAAAACAATACAATCTGGATTATGATCCGAGAAAAGAAATCGTAGGAGATAACTATGACGACTATTCTGAGAAAAACTACGGAAACAACCATTACGAAGGTCCGGATGCAGAACACGGAACTCACGTTGCAGGAATCATCGCTGGTCTTCCCAACGGAAAAGAAATACAGTATGGAGTTGCTTCGAAAGTAGCGAAAATCATGTCTGTAAGAACCGTACCGAATGGTGATGAAAGAGATAAAGACGTTGCCAATGCAATAAGATACGCTGTTGATAACGGTGCGAAAGTTTTAAACATGAGTTTCGGAAAACCTGTTTCTCCGGGTAAAAATGTAGTTTGGGATGCATTTAAATATGCTCAGGATAAAGGAGTTCTTCTGGTAAAAGCTGCAGGAAATGAAAACGAAGATGTGGCAGAACATCTGGCTTATCCTACCAACTTTAAAAATGTAACAGATGAAAAACCATTTGTAAACAACGTTTTGGTTGTAGGAGCAAGTACCAATAAAAATGATGCATTAAGAGCGAGTTTCTCCAACTTCAATAAGAAAATGGTAAATGTTTTTGCTCCGGGTGAAGAAATTTATTCTACCGTTCCTCACAACGAGTATAAATATTTACAGGGAACTTCCATGGCTTCTCCGGTTGTAGCAGGAGCTGCAGCAGTTTTATTAGCGTATATGCCTAATTTAACTCCGGCACAGATCATAGAATCTTTGGTAAAATCCAGCAATCCAAGTACTGCAAACCAATTTGGGGATTTCTCTGAAGCAGGAGGCGTAATAGATCTTAAAAAAGCAGCGGAATATGCATATACAAACTTCTATAACGGAAAAGGAGGTGCTTCAAAGAAGGCTGAAAAATCCGTAAAAAAGACTGTTAAAAAATAGTATATCTTCCTGTATTTAAGAAAGAAACATATAAAGTCCGAAATTTTCGGACTTTTTTTATTGGTAATATTTAATTTTGGCACGGTTTTTTGTAACTTTATTGTAACAAAATAATAAACAACAAAATGAAAAAGTTACTACTTGCAGGGATGTTGGGAACAGCGCTTTTTGCAGTGTCTTGTTCCGCAGTAAATAATGCTAAAACAGCCCAAACTCAAAGATCAGAATTTTTGAAAATGAAAGGAGACTGGCAGATCGTCAGTGTGAATTACGATAAAAATTTTAAAGTAAAGCCATTTGATGATGGAGTAGATGCACAGTGTTTCGTAGGAAGTCACTGGAGACTGATTCCTAATAACTGGACAGGAGCTTATACATTAAACGGAGGAGGAACGTGCGGAACAGGATTTACACAGCCAATTAAGATTGATGTGGTAAGCGGAAATACTTTCAATTTCAAAAAAATTGCTGACGGTACAAAAGCAAAACAAAATACAGCAGGTTATACTTTAACGCTGATTAATCAGAATACAGACCAATTCTCATTGGAACAGAATATTCCTTTCGACGGAGAAAACGTAAGAGTTGTTTACAACTTCGAGAGAACAGGAATGAAATAACTTAACATAAAAATATAAAAAGATGAAATTTACAAAAACATATATCGGAGCGTTATTTTTATCATCAGCTTTATTGCTTACAAGCTGTGAGGCGGTACAGAATTCCAACCATCAGCAAAGAGGAACAGCAGTAGGTGTTGCTTCAGGAGCTGTGATTGGTGGTATTTTGGGAAATAACGTAGGAAAAGGTAAAAATGCTGCTTTAGGAGCTGTTTTAGGAGGTATAATCGGTGGTGTTGCAGGTAACGTTATCGGTTCTAAAATGGACAAGCAGGCTAGAGAAATTAAAGAAACTTTACCTGGAGCTCAGGTAGAAAGAGTAGGAGACGGTATCAAAATTACGTTGAATGAAAGCATCGTGAATTTCGATTTCGATTCTTCAGCTTTAACAAGTACTGCAAAAACCAACCTGGATAAACTGGCTCAGGTTTTAACGAACAATCCGGATACCAATATTAATATCTACGGACATACAGACAGCAAAGGTTCAGATTCTTACAACATGAGTCTTTCCGAAAGAAGAGCAAACTCTGTAAAAGCGTATTTAGCAGGCAAAGGAATTGCTTCAAACAGATTATTTGCTTTAGGTGAAGGAGAAAGTATGCCGGTTGCAACAAACGATACAGAAGAAGGAAGAGCTAAAAACAGAAGAGTAGAATTTGCCATTACTGCCAATGAAAAAATGATTAACGACGCACAGAACGGTCAATAATTATTTAACATATAAATATTTTCGTGAATAACCGCAATAGCGGTTATTTTTGTATTTTTATGGTGATATTTTTTTAAATTACTATTTTTGCATTTGAAACAACATAAATGAAGAAATATTTAAAGCTGCTCCGTGTTGAGCAATGGGTGAAGAACCTGTTTGTTTTTGTTCCTCTTTTTTTCTCGGGTAATATAAAAAACCTCGATTTACTCGCAAAAAGCATCTTTGCTTTTATCATTTTTTCTTTGGCAGCAAGTGTCGTTTATATTTTAAACGATTATAACGATATTGAAGCAGATAAGAAACATCCCGAAAAGAGAAGAAGACCTTTGGCGAGCGGAGCCATTTCAAAATCTCAGGCGGTAGGAATTTTTACAGGACTTATTATTCTGGACATCGCACTGGTTTTCTTTGCACAAATGTATTTTCAGGAAAGTTTGTGGAAATTTGCAACCATTGTAGGATTTTATTTCGTGATGAATCTTGCTTATACTTTTAAACTGAAACACGTTCCGATTATTGATATTTCAATCATTGCGGTAGGATTCGTATTAAGAGTTTTATCGGGAGGTTACATTACAGGAATTAGCATTTCTCAATGGGCTATTTTACTTACTTTTGTACTTGCACTGGTTTTAGCCATAGGAAAAAGACGTGGAGAACTCATCAATGCGCAGGTTTCCGGAAAAACGCGAAGAGCATTAGACGGCTATAATGTACAGTTTGCAGACATTGCACTCTCCATTTCCGTTACCCTCGCTATTGTCTGTTATCTGATGTTTACCCTGTCTCCAGAAGTTCAGGCAAGATTTCATTCAAGAGTATTTTACACCGTAATTTTTGTTGTTTTTGCCTTCTTAAGATATTTACAGCAGACTTTGGTATACAACAGAACCGAATCTCCCACGAAAATTGTTTACAGAGACAGATACATTCAGATCACCTTAGTGTTGTGGGTTGCTGCATTTTTAATTCAAATCTACTTTAAAAAATGAAGCCGAATTTTGTACAAAAAGTAACCAATTGGGGCAATTTTCCCATAGTGGAAAAAGAAATGAGGTCTGATGACAGCTTCAGAAAAATAAAAGAATTTGTTCTGAATCATAATGAAGTGATTGCAAGAGGAAACGGAAGATGTTATGGAGATTCTTCATTGGGAGAGCATATATTTTCAACCAAAAAATTAAATAAATTCATCAGTTTCGACCGTCTGAACGGAATTATCGAATGCGAATCGGGAGTTCTTCTTTCTGATGTGCTGGAAATTGCCGTTCCGCAGGGATATTTTTTATATGTAACGCCGGGAACGAAGTTTGTTTCTGTGGGAGGCGCCATTGCTTCCGATGTTCATGGTAAAAATCATCATGCTGAAGGATGTTTTTCCGAATATGTGATTGAATTTAAACTGATGATCGAAAACGGTGACATCATCAACTGTTCAAGAGAAGAAAATTCAGATAAATTCTGGGCGACTATTGGCGGAATGGGATTAACCGGAATCATTTTAACGGCGAAATTCAAGCTTAAAAATATTGAATCTGCATACATCCGTCAGGAAAGCATTAAAGCGGAAAATTTGGATGAAATCTTTAACTTGTTTGAGGAAAGCGAAAGCTGGACTTATACTGTAGCATGGATCGACTGTCTTCAGAAAGGTAAAAATATCGGAAGAAGTATTCTGATGAGAGGAGAACACGCTTTTCAGCATGAACTGCCTCAGAAATTTAAAGAAAAACCTTTACGTTTAAAGAAGAAATTTGAACCTACCGTTCCGTTTTATTTTCCGGGATTTGTTCTAAACAGTTTAACAGTAAAGATTTTTAATTATCTCTATTATAAAAAACAGTCTAAGAAGGAAGTTAAAAATTTTATTGATTATGAAACCTTCTTTTATCCTCTTGATTTCGTTCACGACTGGAATAAGATTTACGGAAAATCAGGCTTCATCCAGTATCAGATGATGATTCCCAAAGAATCCGGAAAAGAAGGAATGAAAAAAATTCTGGAAACCATTGCCAACAGTGGAAACGGTTCTTTTTTAGCTGTTTTAAAGCTGTACGGAAAAGAAAATCCGGAAGCTTACAATTCCTTTCCGTTTGAAGGATATTCTCTGGCATTGGACTTCAAAGTCAATTCCAAACTGAAAAAACTGATTGATCAACTGGATGATATTGTAGAGCAGTATAACGGTAAAATTTATCTTACCAAAGACAGCATGAGCAGATCTTCGCTTACCAACTATCTGAAAAATGTACAGAGCTCAAAATTTGTGTCTCTGCAGCATAAAAGAATTTTAAATAATATTTAGCAGACATGATCGTTTTAGGAAGTACATCGGAAGTAGCACAGGCTTTTGTAGAAAAAGCATTGCAGGAAGGAGAGAAATTTGAAAAAATCTATCTTTTTACCTCCAGTAAAGAAACGACCGAAAGATTTGCAAGGCATATTGATGTGAAATTTCTTCAGCAGTCCGAAGTAATAGAGCTCGATCTCATGAAAGGGATAGATTACAATCAGTTTGACTATATCAATTCAAATTTGCTGTTCTGTGCAACAGGATATTTAGGAGAGGGAACAGAAGAAGGATTGTATGACAATAAAAATACACAACGGATTATTGATATCAATTATGCTAAACTGGTTCCTGTGATGAATTATTTTGCGCAGAAATTTGAAAGCAGAAGATCCGGAACGATTATCGGACTTTCTTCTGTTGCAGGAGATCGCGGAAGACAGAGTAATTTTATTTACGGAAGTGCAAAAGCGGCTTTTACAGCGTATTTAAGTGGTTTGAGGAATTATCTTTTCGATAAAAAAGTTCACGTAATGACGGTGAAGCCCGGCTTTATGGCAACAAAAATGACTGAAGGTCTGCCTTTGAATCCAAAACTTACGGCAACCCCGAAACAGGCAGCAGAATTTATTTTCAAAGCTTATAAAAAACAGAAAAACGTAGCCTATGTTTTGCCGGTCTGGGGAATTATCATGATGATCATCAGAAATATTCCTGAATTTATTTTTAAAAAATTAAAGCTTTAAAATTATTTTATTTAAAATATACTTTCGATCTTTACGTTACAAGATAAATATTCTAAAATTGACTTAAAGCGATGAAAAAACTGTACTGCTTCGATTTCGACGGAACGCTTACTTATAAAGATACTATGTTTATGTATCTTAAATTCTATGATCCTACAAGATTTCGTTTGCAGTTTTTGAAGCATGTTCCGCTTTTTGTTCTTTTAAAACTGAAACTTGCCGATACGGAAAAAGTAAAAAAAAGCTTTATCGGTTCAATTCTGAAAGGGCAGACTCAGGAAAAAATTGAAAAAAAATCCAGACAGTTCTTTGAACATTATTATCCTAAAATCGTAAGGGAAAATGCATTGGATTTTATTCAAAATATAGATCATAATAATACGTACAGTCTATTGGTTACCGCATCGTTAGACATTTGGGCAAAACCATTTGCCGAAGCTTTTAAAATGCAGCTTGTTTCCACCAAGGCCGAGTTTAGAAACGGAGTTTTTACCGGAAATTTTGTGGGAAAAAACTGCAACGGAAACGAAAAACTGGTAAGAATTCAGCAGGAAATCAGCAATCATAAATACGATAAAATTATCGCTTTTGGAGATACTTCCGGAGATAAGCCGATGTTGAAGTGGGCGAATGAAGGACATTACCAATTTTTTCACTAATTTTGGGCGGTAAAATATACAGATGAAGCAGAGCCTTTTAAAACGATAAACTCTACTGATTTTGTAGGTTTTACAGATTGTACATATTCCACAGAAACTAATATTTTCAAAGTAAAAATGAATAAAGTATACCTTGATAACGCTGCAACAACTCCACTTTCGGAAGAAGTTATCGATGCAATGGTTGATACCATGAAAATGAATTTCGGAAATCCGTCCTCTACGCACAGTTTTGGTCAGGAAGCGAAAATTCTTATCGAAAACGTAAGGAGACAGGTTGCAGATTATCTTCATGTAACGCCCGCTGAAATTATTTTCACCTCTTGCGGTACAGAATCGAACAATATGATCATCAAATCTGCTGTCGAGCATCTTGGAATAGAAAGAATCATCAGCTCACCTCTTGAGCATAAATGTGTTTCTGAGAGTGTTCTGGATATGAAAAGCAGAAAAGGAGTAGAGGTAAACTACATCCGTCCTAATGAAAAGGGTGATATTGATCTTCATAAACTGGAAGAACTTTTAAAGGCTTCCGAAAAGAAAACACTGGTAAGTTTAATGCATGCCAACAACGAAATCGGAAATCTTATCGATATTAAAAAAGTAGCGGAACTCTGCAAGGCAAATAATGCACTTTTCCATTCAGATACCGTTCAGACAATGGCTCACATGAATCTGGATTTTTCCGATATTCAGGTAGATTTTGCTTCTTGCAGTGCCCATAAATTTCACGGACCGAAAGGCGTTGGATTTGCGTTCATCAGAAAATCAAGCGGTTTGAAGGGGATTATTACGGGAGGACCACAGGAAAGAAGCTTAAGAGCAGGAACAGAAAATGTTGCAGGAATTGTAGGATTAGGAAAAGCTCTGGAAATCTCTCTTAAAAATCTTGAAGCATATACCCATCATATGCAGGAAATTAAAAGCTACGCCGTAGAAAGGCTTACAGCGGAAATTCCGGGCATCAAATTCAACGGAAGAAGTTCTGAGAAGGAAAACAGTCTTTACACCGTTTTAAGCGCTTTATTACCGTATAAAAACCCTCTTATCGGGCTTCAGTTAGATATGAAAGGAATTGCAATATCTCAGGGAAGTGCGTGTTCTTCCGGAGCGTCAAAACCTTCTATGGTGATGATGATGGTTTTATCTGAAGATGAAATGGATCATTGCACGCCGCTTCGTATTTCTTTCAGCCATTTAACCACTAAAGAAGATATTGATGCACTGGCAACAGCTCTGAAAGAAATTTCTAAAGATTTCGTTATAGAAAATACAAATGTTGAGCATAGATAGTCTTATTACTCAAAAAGCGTAATTTTGATTATCCAATTAAGGAAATTATAAAAGAATAATATTAATTTAAATAAAAGAAACAAAAATGGCTTTAGAAATTACAGATAGCTCATTTCAGGAAACGGTTTTAAAATCAGATAAGCCGGTATTAGTAGACTTTTGGGCAGTATGGTGCGGACCTTGCAGAACGTTGGGACCAATCATCGAAGAAGTAGCAAGCGATTTCGAAGGAAAAGCAATAGTAGGGAAAGTAGACGTGGATAACAACCAGGATATTTCTATGCAGTACGGGATCAGAAATATTCCTACAGTTCTTATTTTTAAGAATGGAGAAGTGGTTGACAAATTAGTAGGAGTAGCTCCAAAAGAAGTGATCGCTGAGAAATTGAGCGCACACTTGTAAAAATAATAAATTTGATAATGAACGCCTTCCGTTTTCGGGAGGCATTTTTTTTGAAATAAATTTGCAGGTAACGAAAAAAGTTGTACTTTTGCCATCACAAAAAAGAAACAACGTTCTTTAAAAACAAAAACATGATCCGGTAGTTCAGCTGGTTAGAATGCCGCCCTGTCACGGCGGAGGTCGCGGGTTCGAGTCCCGTCCGGATCGCAAAAGTTTTTTCAATTTACTTTTAAAACAAAATTTGATCCGGTAGTTCAGCTGGTTAGAATGCCGCCCTGTCACGGCGGAGGTCGCGGGTTCGAGTCCCGTCCGGATCGCAGAAGTTTTCTCAATTTACTTTTAAAACAAAATTGATCCGGTAGTTCAGTTGGTTAGAATGCCGCCCTGTCACGGCGGAGGTCGCGGGTTCGAGTCCCGTCCGGATCGCAGAAGTTTTCTCAATTTCTTTTAAAAAAATTGATCCGGTAGTTCAGCTGGTTAGAATGCCGCCCTGTCACGGCGGAGGTCGCGGGTTCGAGTCCCGTCCGGATCGCAAAAGTCTTCTAAAACTTAGAAGACTTTTTTATTTTTATATTTTCAGAGTAATTTCATAAACTGTAATGTGTGCTTTTCTGAAAAACCTTTTCCAGAATTTTGTATACACATCATTTTTTATATTTCCGAAGTAATCTTAAAATTAAAAAGAACTTATGATCGTACTGAATTTCGATTGGAGCAACAAAGCTGCATTAAAAGAAAATCTTTTAAAATGGGCTTACGATGAAAATTTAATCCTTTTGGAAGATGATGAAGATGTTCTTTTTTTTGATAACGAATGGATGGGAATAATTTTTCCGTACATGTTTGACGAAAAATGCATTAAGAGAGATTATATCATCTTTATTCTAAAAAACTATATCAGAGATAGTTTTTCGCGTAGAAGATCACTAGCAGAATTGGAAACCATTCAGGAGCTATTTATCGATGAAATGCAAGATTACTGTTCTGTAAATAATGACCAACTGATTAAAGATGCTATAGACTATTTTTTACGTTGCAAGACCAGATTAGAGAAAAATAAAAAGATCTGATAAGATATTTAAAATATTCAACTTTGAAGATGATATTCTAAATATAACTTTCCTAAAATAAAATTATTGGCTGTTAAACTTACTGATTACTAAAGGTTTTTGTAGTCAATTCTGCATAGAATGTGATAAAATATGGCATTTTTTAAAAGGTTATAAATTAATTTTTTTCGTTTTTTATTAAATATTCAATTATAATTTTAATTTTTTCTATAATAAAATTTTATAAATTAAAGTATTCTTTTTAAATTGATTAAAATATAATGTTTTTCATTGTTTATTTGGTTTAAACTTGTATATTAGACATCAAATCACAAAGTTAAATGAAAATTATTCAATTAATCACAACAGATTGAATAATGTCATTAAAATTATTTCGAAAACCTAAAGTAGTTGCTGTTCTGCAATCTATTCCAAATACATTTTACTGAGCATTTAACTTGTTAGATTATAATAATAAGTATAAAACCTTAACACTATGAGGTTCATTTTTATTGTATGCACATTTTTAATGTCTCCTCTCTTTCTATCTCAGGTAGGGATAAATACACCCAGTCCCGATCCTTCGGCAGCTCTGGATATTGTTGCTAAAGCATCAGATAAAGGTTTACTTATTCCTCGTGTTCCTCTTCAAAACATTACAGATATTACTACAGTGCCTAATCCTGCAGTAAGCCTCCTTGTATACAATACGACTTCAAATGCAGGAATTACCAAAGGGTATTATTATTGGGACGGAAGCAAGTGGCTTAGATTTAACGACAGCTCAAAAATTTTTTACGGAAACGCAGATCCAACGATTCCTACTACGAATTCTACCGGAGATATATACGTTAATAATTCCACCGGAACTCTTTTTGTGTATAACGGCAGCAACTGGATTTCGCAAATGTCCGGAACGGAAATCCTTTCTGTAAAAATTATTGCTGCGGACGGTCAGACAGAATTCCCCACCCCATGGAGCATCAGTACTTCCAATACAAAAGTTTACAGAAATGGGGTAAACATAGATTTTCAGGTTCTTTCTTCATTTAATATAAAACTGGAGACCGGAGTATCCTGCTATGCCAACGATGAGATAAAAATTTACAAATTCTTATAAAAATTTTAAAATTAAATAACATGAAAAAGTATCTACAAACTTCCGCAATTTTAGTATTTCTTTTCGCAGCTTCCGGAGCTGTACAAGCACAACAAACAACAGGTGATGTAGCCCAGAACTCTGCTAATGGAGCGGCGCAGGCTCTTAACGGAACTATCAGGGTGATTGATAACAAAGGAACCATCAAATATCTGCAGGCTAAAAACGGGATTACAACCCTTACCAATACTACGAATAATGTAACAACAACAACTTGGCAACTGGGAGGAACCCTTACTGATGATACCAGTATAGATCTTAATGGGAAAAAATTTGGTCTTGCCAATGTACTTCAGAATACGAATACCAATCAGGCAGGATCTAATGTTCCGGCAACTTCTGCAACGCTGGGAACTTCGGGATATACGATTCTTGTAAGAGACGAAGCTACAGGAAATGTCTTAAAAATGCTTTCAACAGATCTTGTACAGAGCGGACATGAAAAATTTACTTCAACAGCAGGTCAGACATCTTACAGTTTAACAGGAGCTCCTGTGTTACCTACATATTCTCAGGTATGGGTCTACAGAAATGGTGCAAAATTAATTGCTAATGAAGATTATACTGTTTCGGGATCTGCAGTGACGCTTGTTCCGAATGGAAGTGCTCCTAATGATTGGTCTGTATTGGCAGGCGATATTATTGAGGTGCAGTACATGAAGTAAGATTGTTCTTAAAAACCAATCATTTATTTTCATATTATTGATAAACACGAGATGGGCAAATTATTCGATTTTCTTTTTTTAGTTTTATCTGTTTCGCTCTATTCACAGGTCAGGGTTATTGATAATAAAGGTACCCTTAAACAGGTTGATGAATCGAAATGGATTTTATCCGGGAATAATATTTATAATAAAAACTCCGGAAATGTAGGAATTGGTATATCCAGTCCCTCAGAAAAGCTTGAAGTAAATGGAATTGTAAAATCAGTGGGCGCTGTTTATACCAACTCGGCGCTTTTCAATAAAATTTTATATGCAAATGCTTCCGGTAATGTGAGTCCGCTATCTTTAGGAGCCGGACTTACATTCTCCGGAGGTATTCTTAATACAGTGAATAGTGGGACAGTTACGAGTGTAGGACTTAGTATGCCTTCTGCTTTCAGTGTTTCCAATTCTCCGATTACTAATTCGGGAACGATTACAGTCTCCGGCTCGGGAACAATTGCTCAATATATAAGAGGAAACGGCACTTTAGGGAATTTTTCTTTATCCGGTTTAAGCGATGTATCGCTTTCTGCTCTTACAACAGGACAGATTTTACAGTATAACGGTACTTCATGGATAAATATATCGCCTAATTCAACGCTTACAAGAGGTAATTTAACGACAACCACTACAGGATTATCTGTAACCGGAGGGACTAATGCCGTTTTGGGCAGTGGAACAGCGGTGGATTATAATTTAGTTACGGGTATCGGTAACCTTGTTTCGGGAACTCAGGGAGTCTTGGGAGGGACAGGAAATACAAATACATACATTGGTGCAGACGGACAGAAACATTTACTTCCATCTGCCTATTCTTTACCAATTGCAAGTTCTACAACTCTTGGAGGAGTAAAGATTGGTTCAGGAATAAATGTTGCTCCAGACGGAACAATATCGGCAGCAAATTCGGGAACGGTTACAAGTGTAGGACTGAGTATGCCTGCTGCATTCAGTGTTTCCAATTCTCCGATTACCAATTCGGGAACGATCACAGTCTCCGGCTCGGGAACAATTGCTCAATATATAAGAGGAAACGGCACTTTAGGGAATTTTTCTTTATCCGGTTTAAGCGATGTATCTCTTTCAGCACTTGCAACAGGACAGATTTTGCAGTATAACGGTACTTCATGGATAAATATATCACCCAATTCAACGCTTACAAGAGGCAATATAACGACATCAACAACAGGATTATCTGTAACCGGAGGGACTAATGCTGCATTGGGAAGCGGAGTAACTTTAGACTACGATTTAGTTACGGGTATTGGTAACCTTGTTTCGGGAACTCCGGGAGTCTTGGGAGGAACAGGAAATACAAACACCTATATTGGTGCAGACGGACAGAAGCATTTGCTTCCTTCGGCATATTCTTTACCAATTGCAAGTTCCACAACTCTTGGAGGGGTAAAGATTGGCTCAGGAATAAATGTTGCTCCAGACGGAACTATATCGGCAGTAAATTCGGGAACTGTAACCAATATTGCAACAGGAACAGGACTTACAGGAGGACCCATAACATCCACAGGAACTATATCTTTAAGCAATACGGCAGTCACTGCCGGAGCTTATGGAACAGCGTCTACAACTATTCCTACCTTCACAGTTAATGCACAGGGACAATTAACAGCAGCCGGAACTTATCCAACATCAGGAATATCCATTGCAGGCGATGTTACCGGAACTTTAGCAGCCTCCACGGTCGCGAAAATTCAGGGAAGAAATGTTGCCAATACAGCTCCGACTAACGGACAGACATTGATTTACAATAACACTACCAGTCAATGGGAACCCGGTAATTATACCTTTCCTCAGTTGCTTGTAGATGCTTCAAGAACAACAACGTATACTCCTGCTGTTGCCTATGCTGTTATTCCCTACAATACGACAGCAATAAATGTAGGAACTTCCTATAATACAACCTCTGGAAATTTTACGGCTCCGGCAGCAGGAACCTACCAGATTATTGTCAACAACAGTTTCAGCGCAAATACCGCTGCCAATCACTCTATAACAACCCGAATTATTGTAAATGGCACAACAGATACAGAATCATCCTGTTCGGCATCTCCATATGCAGGAAGCGGAGTTAACATTACAAGCTCTCCGTCAACAGTAGTGAACTTAACAGCCGGACAAACTGTTAATATACAAATCGGCGGGGAAGTGGGTACTGTTACCGCTTTAACGGGTACCGGTCAGCACAGATTAAAAATCATCAGGTTAAATTAATTCAGATAATTAACCTCGTATACCTTACATTTCAGTCAATTTCATACGATATTTAACACTACATTTAATAATTCTCGATTCAAAAGATTAACTGTTCACCGTATTTTTACGGTAAATTGATTCTGCATTTTTTTTATCCGATTTTAGGTCTGATATTTGTACTGAGTAGAAAAAAAATTATTGCCCACTTTTATTTATGAAAAACAGACTTGTGAAAAAATCACTTCTTTATGCATTCTTTATCAGCTTAATGATTATTTCCTGTAAAAAAGAAATTGAAAAAATCAGCGACAAAATCAATGACACCACTTCATCAATCATTGAACCTGATCCTGAGACAGATTCTGTGGTTGTGAAAAAAGATTCCGTAGTTGAAAAAGAATCTTTACCTCCGGCAATGCAGGAAGATGGTTTTTATAATGCTTTTATTTTCCCTAAAGACAAAAAAATGAAAGATTCTTTATTCGGAGTCTTTAACAAAAAATATACAGAGAAAGAACGTTATGCTATTTTAGCTTTAAACAGACTGGATTCTAAAAATAAATGGAATGCCGATACTTTGGTGGTTCCTGCAAAAATTGATACTACATTAATGGAGTATTCTCCTTTCCCAATGCAGCTTGATGTACTAAGTCCGGTGAAAAAGTTTGTAATATTCTCTTACCCTATTCAGGCGTACGGAGTATATTCAAACGGAACATTGGTAAAATGGGGTCCTACAAGTATGGGGAAGAAAACCGCTAAAACAAAGACAGGTCTTACTTTTGCCAACTGGAAAAAACAACTGGCAATTTCAACCGTAAGCAGCGAGTGGAAATTACCTTACAATTTTAATATTTTTAATCTTGACGGAATTGGATGGCATCAGTATGACCTTCCGGGTTACCCTGCATCGCATTCATGTTTAAGATTGTTGATGAAAGATGCAAAATGGCTTTACGGTTATGCAGATACATGGGTTTTAAATCCGGGAGGAGCGACTACAAAAGCAAAAGGAACGGCTGTAATGGTTTATGGAGATTACGGTTGGGGAAAAAGAAAACCCTGGAGAAAACTTCTTAGCGATCCTAATGCCAACAGCGTTTCTGTAGAAGAAATGACTAAAATGATCGAGCCCAATATCGAAAGAATACTTAAAGAACAGGATAACAGAGAAAAAGTGGTAGATTCTATAAAAGCGGCAAAAGCTGTATTGGAACAAATGCCGCAAACCACTAAGACCGTTGCTCCTTAATCCAGTTTTTCAAACTGCAGCGTAGATTCTTCTGCGAATTTTCTGAGTTTCAGCATTTCATCTTTTCCTTTATGTTGCCCGAAACGTGCTGCTGCATAGGTAAGTGCAATGCAGAATAACATAATAAAAGATGCGGTAAGTGCCCATGGAAATTCTTGACTTTTAATCTGTTTTTCCACATAATACATGGAAATAAATACCATCCAGAGAATCGAAAACGCAAAATATAAAAACATAAAAAACGTCCAAACTGCGGAACTGGGTCCGAAAACGCCTCGTATCGCAGTTTTTTCGTCTTCAATTTCAATTCTTAAAGATAGTCTTGGCTTCCAGTAGGTTTCGTAATCTGTTTCTACACAGATGGTTGCTACCTCTTTATTAATGTTGCCTGAAAACTCACCTTTATGTTCTTTTAGATATTTTTTCAGATTTTCTGCGTATTCATCTTTTGTTAAATGAGTAAACATCTTAAATCGGGGTCTGGTTCTTATTTTGTCCAGCGTAGTTTCTTCGGTTTTCATATCATTCTTGTTCTTGGTAAGGTATAGGATCTTCGAGGGTGAAGCTTAAAGTCATCTGTTTATTTTTTCTTTCAATCAGCATATTGATGGTTTTTCCTTCATCGGATTTCATCATTTCCATGATTTTATTGAGTGTCATGTCCTCTGTTTTTTTGCCATTGATGCTTATTAAACGATCGTCTTTCTGAAGTCCGGCTTTAGCTCCCGGAGAATCTTTACGCACTCCGGCGATGGAAAAAATAGGTTTTAAAACAAAATTATACTGAAGGTTATTATTGATCACTTCAATTCCGTTGGAAGGACTTTCCTTTCTTTTAGCGGGAAGATTCACCACATCTTTCGTCCATTCCATGCCGTCCTGTTTAAAATCCAGACCGCTCATATTGAAATGAAAAGGATCATCGTAATTTCCATTCTTTTTTAAATATATTTTCTTGTTAGAATAGTCGAATGCAACTGTAAAACGCCTCATGATATCTCCGCCAATGGAACCTTTTCTGTTTTCCACCATATTTACGTGCTGAATAGAATATTCATCAGGCATTGCGGTAAGCGGTTTTTCAAATTTAAAATCTCCGAGATACAGGTTGTGAATTCTGCTTCGTTTTCCAAATACATCCCCGTTAAAACCTCTTCCGAGATAATCATCAATATTCGGTCGGTTGTAAACAAAGTCTTTTATCAAAGCAGGAAACAGCCACATCGGATCACTGTTTCCCAGATCGATCAGCAATTTTGAAGGCTTTCTCTCTCTGGTCATTTCCACATCGGCAATTACATAAGGTTTATTTTTTTCTATGCTGATCTCAATCTCTTTAAAATTTTTTATTTTTTTCTGAAATAAAGTTTTATCGTTGTAAATGATAATTTTTTTAGACGAATAATCAATTAAAACAGGATGATCTTTGAAAAAATGATAACCAATAATTCCGTTCACAGGAATTCCTACATGGGAGGAAATATTAAAATCCTGATCGGTAATAATATAAACCGTCATTGAATTATTTACAAAATTCTTTACGATCTTTGCAATATTATTATCGGAACGAAATCCGTCGATACTTGCGCTTCCTCCTAAACCGGCAAATTTTATCTTCTCAATATTCTGGAGATTGATTTCTTTATTTTCAAGACTGAAAATAGAAGTTTCTGCGACTCCGGTATCAAGTAAAAAAGTCAGATTTACTCCATTAATATTTACAGGAATAAAAATTAAATTGGCAATAAGTTTAAAAGGGATGACGGTTTTTTTTGCATCCTGAACTTCAAAAGAATTTTGAGCATTCATAAAAATGCCGAACAGTAAGAACACAAAAAAATACCTCAGTTTCATTTACTGAATTTACTGAATTTATCCTTACCCTTAATAAAAAAACATTCCCAAAATGAGAATGTTTGTATTTTGTTTAATAATTTAAAATGAATGTTTAAATTTCGATAATCTATTTGGAGAAAAAATCCATCAGATCCATATAATTTTTCTGGTTCACTCCATGACCGCTCATGTATTCCCTGAATGTAAAATAACAGCTTAAATCATATAAAAGATCTGCCGCTTTTCTTCCCCATTCCAAAGGAATTACCGCATCATCTGTTCCATGGGAAATAAAGAAGCGAAGTCTTTCCAGTTTTTTCTTATCCTTTACAATATCTGTAAGTAACTTTTCTTCCGGGTAACTGCTTAAACACGCCACAAGATTAAACATTTCAGGATATTTCAGAGCCAGAGCATAACATAAAATTCCTCCCTGACTGAAACCGCAAAGGTGAGTTTTTCCTTCCGTAATTCCGTAACTATTAACAATTTTAAGAATACTTTCCGTAACGCTGTTTAAAGATTCTGTAGCCTGCGGAACATCAATAAAGTTGTCAGGATTGTTAAAATCGATATCATACCATGAAAAGCCTTCAAACTGGGTGTTTCTTGGTGCTCTGAAGCTTACGATAATCCAGTCTTTAGGAAGAGTTTCTCTGAAGCTGAAAAGATCCTGTTCATTGCTTCCGTAGCCATGAAGCATGAAAAGAATCGTGGTGTCGGAACTGATATTTTCGGGTTCTCTTACAATATAATCTAAATTCATACGGCAAAGATAATTATTAATGATGTATTTATTCTTTAGCTCCATCAAAATAAGACCATTTAAAACAGATGGACAAACTGTCTTAAAACTAATATTAAACCCGCCCAACATTTAGACAAAAACAGCGTTATAATTATTTATTGAATTGATATTATTTGCAATTCATTGTTGGAAATTTTTCATAAAAGTTATTTTTATATTGATAAAAAACCTATATTTGGAACATTAAAAATCTATTTGGAGAAATGAAGCAATTTTACAAATCAAAAAGTTTACTTAGACTTTCTTTTTTATTCGCTGTATTATTTTCAGCAATCTTAGTTGTTAATTCTTGTAAGAAAGATGACGATGATGAATTTACAGATCATATTATTCAGTTTGAAGCTAAAATAAATACAAAAGGTCCAAATCCACCTGCAAATCCACCTGTTACAGGAACTTTTTCTACTGTAGTTACACAGATCGGAACAGGGCAGAGTACTACTTTTAATCCTACAGGAACTACATGGTCCAGCGGAGAGCAGTTTGTAAGCTCAAGTCAGGCTCAGCTAAATTTAGCAGCAAATGCTGTTCTTCCTTATTCAGATTCTGAGCTAATCATCAATATCTATGTAGACGGAGAAGTTGCCAAAACTAAAAAGGTTGTAGGATCGGGTACACAAAGTGCCTCAATTTCTTACAGCTTCTTAGAACTATAAAAAATCATTCAAAATACCAAGACCATCTGAAAAGGTGGTCTTTTTTTATGATGTTACCTAAAAAATCTGGGGCGCAAAATTTTCAATTTTGCGCCCCAGATTTTTATATTTTACGAAACTATTAGATTACTTTCACAATAAAATAGCTCTTCTTTCCTTTTTGAAGAAGTAAAAACTTACCGTCAATCAGATCACTTTCATTAGCTGTATAAACGTCATTAATTTTCTGTTTATTGACTGAAATAGCATTTCCTTTCAGCTCTCTTGTGGCTTCGCTTTTCGATTTTAAAAATCCTGATTTTTCAGATAAAAGATCTACGATATTTACGCCTAAAACATCATTCTTCAATACTTCTTTTTGCGGAACTCCGTCAAATACTTCCAGAAAAGTTTCTTCATCAAGACTTACCAGATCTTCAGCCGTAGAACGTCCAAAAAGAATCTCAGATGCTTTCAATGCCTTCTCGTATTCATCTTTTCCGTGAACCCATACCGTAACTTCCTCAGCTAATTTTTTCTGTAGCTTTCTTTCGTGTGGAGCCGTTTTATGCTCTTCAATTAAAGTTTCAATTTCTTCCTTTCCTAAAAATGTATAGAATTTAATGAATCTTTCCGCATCTTCATCCGTTGCATTCAGCCAGAATTGGTAGAATTTATAAGGTGAAGTTTTCTTTTTATCCAGCCAGTAATTTTCTCCGCTTTCAGACTTTCCGAATTTCGAGCCGTCGGCTTTTGTAATCAGAGGAACCGTTAAGGCAAAAGCTTCACCCTGTGCTTTTCTGCGGATCAGTTCTGTACCGGTCGTTATGTTTCCCCACTGGTCAGAACCTCCCATTTGAAGTTTAACGCCGTTATTTTGATACAGATGTAAAAAATCGTACCCCTGAATCAACTGATACGTAAATTCCGTAAAACTCATTCCATCAACTCCTGCCTCTCCGGAAAGTCTTTTCTTTACAGAATCTTTCGACATCATATAATTTACGGTAATATTTTTCCCGACGTTTTTGGCAAAATCAAGGAAAGAAATATTTTTCATCCAGTCGTAATTGTTCACCAGTTCCGCTTTATTCGGCTCGCTTCCCGAAAAATCCAGAAATCTGGAAAGCTGGTTTTTAAGACAGTCTACATAATGCAGCAAAGTATCTTCATCCAGAAGATTTCTTTCCGCAGACTTTCCCGAAGGATCCCCAATCATTCCTGTCGCACCGCCCACCAAAGCAATTGGTTTATGACCGTGCTGCTGAAAATGAGCTAAAATTTTTATCTGAATAAGACTTCCGATATGTAAAGAATCTGCAGTAGGATCAAAACCGATATAGGCTGTTGTCATTTCCTTATCCAGTTGTTCGTCCGTTCCGGGCATCATGTCGGCAAAAAGCCCGCGCCATTTCAGTTCTTCAATAAAAGAGTTCATTATTTTCTGCTTTAAAATTTAATGTGCAAAGATAATCATTTCAGGGGAATAAGGCGAAGACAGAAACTTTCAATTCAGGATGAAAAACAGGTTGATTTTTTTAGGAGCTGTTTCCTGCTCTCCGCACTCGCTATTTTGTTTGATTTTGGTTTCGGCGGCAAAGCCGCCGAAACCAAAATCAAACAAAATGAGCTCAGACAAATGCTGCGATCATGGCTAAACCTCAGTCGGAATACAAATTGTACAGAAAAAATCATTTGATCTTCTGCGTTGTATTTTTAGCTAAAATCAATTATATTTGTTAGTAATGAACGACGAACAATTATTTCCTCTCATTCAGAAAGCGAAGGAAAAAGACCAGAAAGCGCAGACAAGGCTCATCAACATTTTTTGGGTTGATGTTTTTTCTTTTGTAATGAAAAAAGTTCACGACGAAAATGATGCCGACGAAATCACCGTAAATGTTTTTTCAAAAGTTTTATCAAAGCTGGATATGTTTGATCCTCATTTTCAGTTTAAAACATGGATTTTAACTATTGCTCAAAATACCATCATCGATTTTTGGAGAAAAAAAAGCCGCGAAAATCAGGATCCTACAGAAAATCTGGATGAGGTAAAAAACCAGTATGCCAAATCTCCTGAAGAATTGATGATTTCCGAAGAAGAACAGAAGAAAATTATTAAAACAATAGAATCTTTAGATGTCAATTATCAGGAAATCATTCGTTTAAGATTTTTCGAAGAAAAAAGCATCAAAGAAATTGCTGAGGAATTAGGCATTTCTGTTGCCAATACAAAGGTTCGTGTTATGCGTGCAAAAAAAGTCTTAGCAGAACTGTTGAAAAATAATGAGTTTGACGATCAATAATCACAAACTTTTAAAATCCCGATCTTAGAATTTAAAAATATAATTTTCCTGAATTTTATCATATTCTAAATAAATTTTCAATAATTACTAAAAATCATATATGATTAAACGTTTACATTTTCTAAATTCGTATGAAAATTAAGAAATATGACTTTTGGAATTGAGGCAGCAAGCTATTATGTGCCTTCATTATATTTGGAAATTAAAGATTTAGCAGAAAAAAGAGGAATCGAACCTGCAAAACTCGAAAAAGGATTGGGATTGCATAAAATGGGCTTTCCCGATGTTCATGAAGATGCCGCAACATTTGCAGCAGAAGCATTACTAAGACTCATAAAGGATTATAATATCAATCCGAAAGAAATATCAAGAATTTACTTAGGAACAGAAAGCGCTTTAGATGCCGCTAAACCAACCGCTTCTTACGCTATGCAGATGGTAGAAAAAGTTCTCGAAAAAGAATTTGGAGAAAGAACTTTCAGGAACTGTGATGTGGTAGATATGACTTTTGCGTGTATCGGAGCAGTAGATGCGCTTCATAATTCTTTAGATTTTGTAATAGCAAACCCTGATAAAAAAGCAGTAGTCATTGCAAGTGATTACGCAAAATACGAACTGGCTTCTTCCGGAGAATATACACAGGGTGGAGGAGCAGTTGCGATTTTAATTTCTTCAAAACCTGATCTCATTGAAATTGAGAACAATTGGGGTGTTGCCACAGAATCGGTCTTTGACTTTTTCAAGCCGCGTCGTCATTTCAAAAAAGAAGATTTAACGAATGCTCCCGAAAGTTTCCCCGAAAAAATAGAAATTTTCACGGATGAACCTGTCTTTGACGGACAATATTCCAACCAGTGTTATCAGGACAGAATTAGAGAAGCCTACGATCATTATAAAGAAATTACTGGAAAAAATAAACCTTACGAAAACTGGAAATATCTGATCTTCCATCTTCCATACGCCTTTCACGGAAAAAGAGTTTTCACAGAAATTTACAGCTTAGAAAACGGTCTGTTTTACAAAACGCCTGAAGAACAAAAAGCGGTGGCAAAATCAGAAGAATACCTTCAGTTTATTAATGATAAAATTGAAAAATCTCAACGTGCATCTTCGGAAATCGGAAATATATATACGGCTTCCATTTTTATGGCTTTACTTTCTGCTTTACAGACTTCTTTTAACGAAAATGAAGAATTAGCAGGACAGCAAATCGGATTTTTAGGATACGGAAGCGGATCAAAATCCAAAGTATTTGCCGGAAAAGTTTCAGAAAACTGGAAAAATGTGGTCAAAAAATGGAATTTATTTGAAAGTTTAAAAAACAGAACCTCAATTGATTTTGAGACTTATGAAAAACTCCACAGAAAACAACTGCAAAATTCAGTTAACGAAAACTATAAAGGCTTTGGTTTAACATCAGTAGAACTGGAAAATCCTGTTTTAAAAGGAGCAAGATATTATGATTATAAGGGATAATTAAAAATCAATAATAATATTAAAACATCTCAATCTGAGGTGTTTTTTTTATTCAAGAAATAAAACTTTATCCTGATAACTTTTCGGCGTTACTCCCACTAATTGCTTAAATACTCTCGTAAAATAATTCGCATCCGAAAACCCTGTCTGATAAGCCGTTTCTTTAATGCTGTTCTGGTTCGCCAAAAGTTCTTTTGCCCGATTGATTCTTTCCTGCAAAATAAACTCATTCGGAGAAGTTCCCAGTTCGTCTTTAAACATTTTAAAGAAATTGGATTTACTCACATATGCCATTTTTGCAATGCTGTCTATTGATAATTTCTGATGAAGATTTTTCTTAATATAATCTACCACAAAACCAATTCTGGATTTGTTTTTAACAATATTTTTCTCCACCATGCTTCTTGCTTGCGTCTGCATCAGGCGGATCAGAAGTTCCTTCAAAGCAAAATCTGCCATAATATCTTTCTGCGAATTGTCGTCCATCGCAATTCTCATGATATTATTCGTAGCTGAAGCCAGAGACTGATTATTAAACAGAAAATACTCATCCAGTTCAATATTCCAGCGCGAAGTTTCATCCACCTTTGGAAGATGATAGTTGAGGTGATTGAGAGAACTCTCTATGAATTCAGGATTCAGGCTTAGAGAAATACATTGGGAAGGCGTTTCATCCGCTTCAGGAAAATCGATTACCATCGTTTCTCCCGGCGAAACCAGAACACTTTCTCCCGGAAAATAATCGAAATAGCCCGTTTTATGATCTATTTTCATGTGCTTTTTGCCGCGAAGCATTGCAGTGAATGCAATCGTTTCAAAATGCAGTTTTACATCGAAAGCAGCCTTATGCGTTTCGTAGATACTGAATTCGCAATTGTTTAGATTGAATTTTGTCTGATTTTCAACCAAGTGCATAAGCTGGTTTTCCCTTGTCAATTCAGGAGTTTCTAATAAAATCTTGTTATTGTTCATTTCTAAACATTTTTAATAGCCTGTTTACTCAAATATAGAAAATAATCGGCTTACAAGACTGTTAATGAAATAATAAAATTTTCTGTCTGTACGATTTTGAAGTTTTTTTGTACGATTGTGCTATCAGAATCATTGAAGGAAATGTAATTTGGCAATAGATAAAAATTAAAATTGTACGAATATGAGCACTACAACACAACAACAATCAGAAACATTACTCCAATGGCCTGAATTCAAAAAAAGATATGACAACTACATCAATGGGCAATTTACAGCTCCGGTCAACGGACAGTACTTCGATGTAGTTTCACCTATTGACGGTAAAAATTTCACACAGGCAGCGCATTCATCCAAAGAAGACCTTGAATTGGCGGTAAATGCAGCCGAAAAAGCATTCCAAACGTGGAAAAACACTTCTTCCACAGAAAGAAGCATCATTTTAAACAAAATTGCCGACAGGATCGAGCAGAATTTAGAATACATCGCAACCGTTGAAACCATCGATAACGGGAAGGCGGTAAGAGAAACTTTAGCCGCAGATATTCCTTTGGCAATTGATCATTTCAGATATTTTGCGTCCGTTATCAGAGCGGAAGAAGGTTCTCACAACGAACTGGATAAAGATACCGTTTCATTAATCGTTCACGAACCGCTTGGAGTAATCGCACAGATCATTCCGTGGAACTTCCCGATCTTAATGGCAGTCTGGAAATTAGCTCCGGCTTTGGCAGCAGGAAACTGCGTCGTTTTAAAACCTGCAGAAAGTACTCCGATTTCCATTATGGTTCTTATGGAACTCATCGGCGATTTGCTTCCGGCAGGAGTGGTAAACATTGTGAACGGTTTCGGAGCAGAACTGGGAAGGGCTTTGGTAACCAACCCGAAAGTAGCAAAAGCAGCCTTTACAGGTTCTACAGCAACCGGTAGACTGGTTATGCAGTACGCAACAGAAAATATCATCCCGGTAACGTTAGAATTAGGAGGAAAGTCTCCAAACGTTTTCTTCAATTCGGTAATGGATGCAGACGACGAATTTTTAGATAAAGCCATCGAAGGAGCAGTTCTTTTTGCTTTGAATCAGGGTGAAATCTGTACCTGTCCGTCAAGATTACTGGTTCAGGAAGATATCGCAGATGCTTTCATTGCCAAAGTGATCGAAAGAGTAAAAGCCATCAAAGTCGGAAACCCTTTAGATAAAACCGTAATGATGGGAGCGCAGGCTTCACAGATCCAGAAAGATAAAATCCTTTCTTACATCAAATTAGGAAAAGAAGAAGGTGCAGAAGTGCTTGTCGGTGGAGATGTAAATCATGTCGGAGAAGGTCTGGAAGACGGATATTATATTCAGCCGACCATCTTTAAAGGAAACAACAGAATGAGAATCTTCCAGGAAGAAATTTTCGGACCTGTTCTGGCATTCACCACCTTCAAAGACGAAGAAGAAGCATTAAAAATCGCAAACGACACCATTTACGGTCTTGGAGCAGGAGTCTGGACAAGAGATGCGCATCAGCTTTATAACATTCCGCGTCATATTGAAGCAGGAAGAGTTTGGGTAAACCAGTATCATGCATATCCTGCAGGAGCACCTTTCGGAGGATACAAACAGTCGGGAATCGGTCGCGAAAACCACAAAATGATGTTGGATCATTACCGTCAGACCAAAAATATGCTGATTTCCTACAACAAAAACAAACTAGGTTTCTTTTAATCTTAAATATTAGGGCGTGCCCGTTTTCCCCGTCTCGGCAACGGGGAAAAACGGTCGGGCTATTCAGGGCTCCACTTCGTTTCGGTGCTCCGTTTCACTCCGCACCGGCTCGTTCCTCGCCACCCTTCCTATCCCTCACGCGAACAACCATTCGTCCTGATCCGGAATTTTCGGGTGAGCAGGAATTTTCATGTCATTTAGAACCGTATCAAAACTTTAAAGAACCAGACTAAACTTAAAAACCAACTCAAAAAAATAAATAATGATTCCAAAAACAATGAAAGCAGCAGTTGTTCAAGGCTATGGACAACCCCTGAAAATAGAAGAAGTTCCCGTAAGAGAACCTGGAAGATATGAAGTACTCGTAAAAGTAATCGCTTGTGGTGTTTGTCACACAGATTTACATGCAGTGGACGGCGATTGGCCTGCAAAACCGAAGATGCCTTTAATTCCGGGACATGAAGGAGTAGGGATCGTGGTTGCATGTGGTCCTGAAGCTTTTGTAAAAGAAGGAGATGCAGTGGGAGTTCCGTGGCTCTATTCCGCCTGCGGATGCTGCGATTATTGTATTACAGGCTGGGAAACACTTTGTGAAGCCCAGAAAAACGGAGGATACAGCGTTGATGGAGGTTTTGCCGAATATGTCATTGCAGATTCACGATATGTCGGACATCTGAAACCGGATGTTAACTTTTTAGAGATTGCACCGATTCTTTGTGCCGGAGTTACTGTATATAAAGGTTTAAAGGAAACGGAAACAAAACCGGGAGAATGGGTTGCCATTTCAGGAATCGGTGGATTGGGACACGTTGCTGTTCAGTATGCAAAAGCAATGGGAATGCATGTTGCTGCCATTGATGTCGCTGATGATAAACTGGATCTGGCTAAAAAATTAGGCGCAGATCTGGTCGTTAATGCCAAAACAACAGACCCCGGAGAATATCTTCATAAAGAAGTTGGCGGAATGCACGGTGCATTAATAACAGCAGTATCTCCGATTGCCTTCAAACAGGGAATTGATGTTCTTCGAAGAAAAGGGACCATTGCTTTAAACGGTCTTCCGCCGGGATCATTTGAACTTCCGATTTTTGAAACCGTATTAAAAAGAATTACGGTGCGCGGTTCCATCGTAGGAACTCGAAAAGATCTTCAGGAAGCGCTGGATTTTGCAAATGAAGGACTGGTAAAAGCAACGGTAACCGCGGCAAAATTAGAAGATATTAATGATGTTTTCGACAAAATGAAGAAAGGGCAGATTGATGGCAGAATCGTTCTCGATATTGCAGGAAGTTCGAATTAAATAAATTTAGAGTTTCGGCGAAATGAAATTTCACCGAAACTTTTTAACTTTATAATAAGAAAGGTAATGACAAAGTAAACGGATGTTAAGAACATGATTTTTGCGAATGAATCAAAGAAGAGATAATGACATTCTGAAATACCGAAAATGTTGTCATTCTGACGAAGGAAGAATCTAAACCTCATTTATAAAGATTTTTTACTTCACTTCTGAACTGTGTTCGTACACCTTTAATTCAATAAAAATAAAGAAAAATGCAAACAAAAATAGCAAGACTTTCAGCAACCGAAAAAGCTCTGGAAGTCATTTGGGAACTGGAAAAAAAATATGGTGGCCTGATGTTTTATCAGGCAGGAGGATGCTGTGAAGGAACGCAGCCCCAATGTTTTGAAAAAGGAGGATTTTACCCGAGAATGAATGACGCGATGATCGGAACCATTAATAATCATGAATTCTGGATCGACCGTGATCTCTTCGAATACTGGAAATACTCACATTTTACACTCGATGTTGTCGATGGTTTCGGACCGGGCGGATTCTCTTTAGAAACACCTCTGGGAAAAACATTCAAAGTCATTTACAGACTTTTCACGCTGGAAGAACTGGAGAATTTAGAACAGGTGAAACGCAGTGAATAGTATTACTTTGTATTTTTAAAGATATTATTTTTCTGTGCGATAAAATTCAGTTCTCTTAAAAAGTCATATTTGTCTCTTTGGATGCTTCCTTTCAGGACGAAATACTGTACAATCGTCATAAGAAACGGCACAGCAAGAATAAAATAATTCTTTTCGTCTTTACTGGCTAGAAAAGCAATACATAGCGCAAAAACAATTGAGACAACCATGATCATAAAATGATAAAGAAAGGGTATAAATTCTATCGTAAGCAATGTTTTGTTGTTTTGTTCCAAAATACTTCCTTTTATGATACAATGCATAATATTAAAGTCGAAAAAATGCCGTCTTCTTTTAATGGTAAAATTTTTCTGGTTCACCATTCCACGGTATTCAAATCTTGTAGGAATTCCATAATCCGGAATTAAAGAAATAAAAGAGGGATTTGTTTTATAAGTAATCTTTCTCAGGCTTTCTATCAGCTCAGATTGCTTCATCTCAATGTCAAAATTCAGACTTTCATAAAGTCCGATGCTTTTATAAAAAGAATTCATACAGGAATATTAATACAATAAAATTATTTTTGATTATCTATTATTGATCATAATGCTAATTTTAACGCAAAGGATCGCTAATATTTTTTTTATACCAACTGTTTTTAAGTTCGCAAAGGCGTTTCACTCAGCAAAGAACTTAAAGATTTTTCAATGGTGACAAAGTATGGACAATCTTAATTATTTAGAAAACATTTGTGCAATTCGCGAAAAAACATTCGTGCAATTTGTGTTTAGATAAAAAAATCAAACCTTCACAAACCTACTTACAAACATAGAAGCTACCAATTGTCCGACCGCATTTAAAACCGTTGCCAAAGGATCAACCAGAGTTCCGATAATCATTACTGCCGGAATTGCTTCCTGTGGTAATTTGTAGACGGAAATCATCAACATTTCTCCGATATATCCTCCGTTTGGAATTCCTCCCGCAACAATGCTTACAAATACAGTAATTCCTAAAGCTAAAAGAAGATTCATAGGATCAAAAAAGTCTCTTCCGATGATTAAGAATGCCACATAAATCTTAATGATCGACGACATGGAAGAACCGTTTTTATGCAAAGTTGTGCCAATCGGGATCACAATATTTGAAATCTGGCTCGGAATTCCGATTTTTGAAGCTGCGAGTAAATTGGCAGGCATCGTGGCGAAGCTGCTGCAGGTGCTCAAAGCGGTTAAAGTGGGGAAAACAGCATTTGTCCAGAAACTTTTAACTCCGTTCTGACCTTTTGCCATAAACGCATAGAGTGAAAAGAAGACCAGAAAATAGACTACTCCTGCAATATAATACAATCCTAAAGGTTTTGCATAAAATCCGAAAAGCTGAGGTCCCAGCGTAGCAACCTGATACGCAAAATATGCGCCCAAACCAATCGGGGCAACTTTCATAATCAACAAAAGCAGTTCCTTCATCACTTCATAGCCCGAAGCGATAAATGAGCGGAAAGCCTGTCCTTTTTCTCCCGCTTTTCTGGCGGAAAATCCCGTCATGAAAGCAAAAATTAAAAGAGCCAGCATATTTTGTCTTGAAAAAAGCTGTGTAAATTCTCCTACCGTAAAAAATCCTACGATTCTGTTTCCCCAACTGTCATTACTCGTGGCTTCCTCCACAATTTCCGAGCTTCCAGCAACTCCGGAAACCGGAAAAAGATACACGGCACAAATCGTGAAAATTGCCGCAGTTAAAATAAAGAACAGAAAGGTAAAAGCCATGGTTACCATTATCTTTCCGAACTTAGACTGTTGCTCCAGTGAAGCAATAGAATTGGAAACGGCAAAAAAAACCAGCGGAACAACACTTACAAACAGCAGGTTCAGGAAGATATCTCCCAAAGGTTTTATATAATCCACAATATCGGGAGCCGCAATTCCGATGATGCTTCCGACAGAGATTCCCAACAGTAAAAGTAAAATTCCGGAGTAGTTTTTCAACACTTCTTTCATGCGTTGCTTTTTAACCAAAGATAGCTTAATTTTTAACATTCTGTTATATAAAATTCAGTCATAAAATCCTTAAATTTGAGTAAACATCGTTTCTATGGCTTATATAGATTACTATAAAATTTTAGGCGTAGACAAGAGCGCAACGCAGGAAGATATCAAAAAGGCATATCGAAAACTCGCAAGAAAATTACATCCCGATCTCAATCCTGATGACAAGGAAGCCGAAAGACAATTCAAAGAGCTGAATGAAGCCAATGAAGTTCTGAGCAATCCCGAAAACCGTGCAAAGTATGATAAATACGGAGAACACTGGAAGCATGGCGAAGAATATGAAAAAGCACAGCAACAGCAGCAAAGACAGTATCAAAATCAGGGAGGAAACTTCGGAGGCGGATTTTCGGAAGCGGATTTTGGTGACGGGGAAGATTTTTCAGATTTTTTCCAGAGTATGTTTGGAGGAGCAGGAGGAGGTTTCGGCAGAAGTTCAAGGGGAAGTGCGTCGGGAAAATTTAAAGGACAGGATATTCAGGCAGAATTAACTTTAACCTTAACAGATGCTGCAACAACACATCCTCAGACTTTTGAAATCAATGGCAAAAAAGTAAGAATTACCATTCCGGCGGGAATTTATGACGGTCAGCAGATTAAATTAAAAGGTCACGGAAATCCCGGTTTCAATGGCGGCCCAAATGGAGATTTATACATTACGTTCAATATCACTCCTGATCTGAATTTTGAAAGAACCGGCAATGATCTGAAATCTAAAGTTTCAATTGATCTGTACACCGCAGTTTTAGGAGGTGATGTAAAAGTAAACACGCTGAATGGAAGTGTAAATCTGAAAGTAAAACCTGAAACACAGAACGGAACAACAGTAAGACTGAAAGGAAAAGGCTTTCCGGTGTACAAGAAGGAGGGCGAATTTGGTGATCTTTTCGTGACATATGAAGTGAAATTACCGACCAACCTGACTGAAAAGCAGAAAGAACTTTTTGAACAACTTAAAAATTCCTAAGCCATGAGTGAAAGAATATCGCGGGAAGAACTCGTAAAAATATATAACGTAGAAATTACTTTTTTTGATGAATTGGTGAACTCGGGATTGCTTACTATTCACACAGAAAATGAAATCCGTTATCTGATGTATGAAGATTTGCCCATGTTTGAAAGATTTACCAACTGGCATTATGATCTGGAAATCAATCTTCCGGGTTTAGAAGTAATCCATGAAATGCTGAAAAAAATGGAAGATCTCAGACAGAGGAATCGTGAACTGATGAATAAACTTTCTGCAATCGATGGTAATTTTGTTGATAGTTGATAGTTGATAGTTGATAGTTGAAGGATCATGATTGATGATTGATGTTTTGGAGTTGTGAAAAAACAATAGATCAATGAAGAGATCATCATTTAATTAAATTTTTCTTTTAGCTTTGCATCAGAAATTACTGTTTATGACTGAAGAAAAAGTTATTGTTTTAAAACCTAAAAGGAAAGACTTTGAAGAAATATATTTCAGCGGAAATCAGGGAAGTTTGTTTTTTTCATCGACTACCAGAGGAAAAACGATTACAACGATTGTGATTGCTGTTATTTTACTGATCGTTTTTGTTTTCAGAAATGATTTTACTAAAGAAAAAGCGGGAATTTTATATTTTGTAAGTTTTTTGTTTTTGCTGTGCGCGTTTTTTCTTTCCGTAAGCATCAATAAAGTTTCGAGATGGAAAAAGCAGGTTAATAATTACTTAAATAAGCTTGAAAACTGTAAAATCTACGAAATCCGGTTTGATGAAAATTTCTTTACCGTAAATATCGATGGCGAAAAAGAAACCAGCGAGTGGAAAGATTTTACTTATTTTTACAGCAATAATGAATTCATTACCGTTGAAGGAAAATACAGCTATATGTTTCCCAGAAAATCAATGAGCGAAAAGGAATACAGCTTTCTGAAGCAGGTTTTAAAGAAAAATATTTCAGAATAAAACAACAAAAAACTCAGAGTGCTTTGCTCTGAGTTTTATTTTATCATAAAAAAGCTGATTAATCCAGCCAGCCCATTTCCTTCATCCAGTCGTCGTTGTAAATTTTTCCAACATATCTGGAACCATGATCGTGAAGAAGAACCACAATCACATCGTCTTTCGTGAACTGATCTTTCATCTGTACCAAAGCAGAAATTGCGCTTCCCGCAGAATATCCGCAGAAAATACCTTCTTCTTTAGCCAGTTTTCTTGCGTACACTGCTCCGTCCTTATCTGTTACTTTTTCGAAATGATCGATTACAGACATATCGTAGTTTTCAGGAAGAATATCTTCACCAATTCCCTCTGTAATGTACGTGTAAGCATTTCCTAAATTGATTTCTCCCGTTTCGTGAATCTCTTTTAAAATCGAACCGTACGTATCTACTCCGATTACCTTAATGTCAGAATTTTTCTCCTTAAAAAATGTTCCGCAGCCTGTAATCGTACCTCCTGTTCCGGCTCCTACAACGAAGTGCGTTAGTTTTCCTTCCGTCTGTTCCCAGATTTCAGGCGCGGTAGACTCGTAATGAGCTGCTCTGTTGGATAAATTGTCGTATTGGTTTACATACCATCCGTTTTCCGTTTCTTTAGCCAGTCTTTTGGAAACAGAATAGTAAGAACGCGGATCGGTAGGTTTTACATCTGTCGGACAGACAATAACTTCTGCTCCTACAGCACGAAGAATATCACATTTTTCTTTAGACTGTTTAGAGTTGGTTACAAAAATACATTTGTACCCTTTGATGATCGCGGCAAGAGCCAGTCCCATCCCTGTATTTCCGGACGTTCCTTCGATAATCGTTCCTCCGGGTTTTAATCTTCCATCTTTTTCAGCATCTTCAATCATTTTCAGAGCCATTCTGTCCTTCACAGAGTTTCCCGGATTGAAAGTTTCCACCTTTGCCAAAACCAGTGCCGGAAAATCTTCACCCAAAACTTTATTAAGTTTTACAAGAGGTGTATTTCCGATGGTTTCGAGGATGTTGTTTGCGTATTTCATAAATGTCTTTTAAAGCGTTGCAAAGATACGGCTTTCAGATAATTAATAATTAAAAATGAATAATTAATACTGTTTTCTCAATTTCAACCCCTCAAAACCAACCTTTCCAATCCAAACCCAAACTCTAAAAACCCCTCAAAACCCTCTCACTCTATTTACCTTCTTACGCTCACCCTCTCCAACTCTCCACTCTCCAACTCAATAAGGAGCTTATTCCCGCTATCCACTGTATCTTTTTTGTTACGGCTTCCTGAACTACGTTCGTAAACCTCCAGTTTATGCTCCAGCCGCAACAAAAAAGGATGTCGTTTCTATCGGGGCTAGGATTTTGCCGTTATCAGAAAATTTGTCATTGCGAGGAACGTAGTGACGAAGCAATCTCAACTCAAAACGAAGTTATACCTTAATACTCTTAAAGCCTTAATAAAACTTAATGTTCAAATTGTAGAAAAGTTGAATATAATTTTATAAATCTGAGATTGCTTCGCTTCGCTCGCAATGACAAATTCCGTCGAATAATTAATATCAATTATACTTAATCGCTTTCACTGGAGAAATCTTACTGATCAGATAACTCGGAATTATTAATGCCAGTCCTGAAATAATCAGAATTCCGGCAGAAATTGAAATAATGGCAATCGGGTTAAGATCTACCGGAACCGTACTAACGTAATAATTTTCCGGATTTAAGGTAATCACTCCAAAAACTTTCTGAATCAAAAGCAGTCCGAGACCAATCGCATTTCCGTACAGCAATCCCGGAATCATAATAATTAAAGTATAATTGATAAAAGTGGCTCTGATCTGTGAATTGCTTGCTCCCAAAGTCTTTAAAAGACCGATAGAATTTGTTCTTTCAATAATCAGGATCAGAAGAACCATGATGATATTAATGACTACAACAATCAACATGATGATGATAATCAGAGCGATATTGGTATCGAAAATACTAATCCAGTCCGTAATCTGAGGATATTTTTCAGTGGCTTTTTCAGCATAATTTTTATAGCCGATGAGTTTCTCAATTTCAGGAAAATCGCTGTCGATATCATTTACATTTTTAAAGAAAATATCCAGTCCGCCCATTTCATCAGGCTTCATATCCTGAATTTTTCTTACATGATTAATTCCTCCCAACACAAACTGATCGTCAATCATTTTAATATCGGTTTTATAAATTCCGACCACTTCAAATTTTCTGTAAATAGGCTTTTGATCTGCCTTTGAAAATACCGTTACAATGCTGTCCTTCACTTTCAGATGAAGATCATTGGCAATCTTTTGGGAAATGGTAACTCCGTTGTAATAGCCAACTTCCGTAACTTTCGGAGAAGTTCCGGCAACTAAAAATTTTTTGAACCTTACACTGTCAAAATCTTTTCCGATTCCTTTGAAAATAATCCCTGCAAAATTATGCTCGTTCCGCATAATTCCCGTTACCGTAGCATATTTCTGCACACTTTCAACATCCGGAAGTTCTTTTATTTTCTTGATATTCAGTCCCTGATTATCAAGAACTGAAGTATTGTAGGAAGAGTTTGATCTCGTGGATCTTACGGTAACGTGTCCGCTGAAATCTGCAAGTCTTTCCTTAATCGCTTTCTTAGAACCGAATCCGGTGGAAACGGTAATGAGAGAAACAATAATTCCCAATGCCACAGAAAGTCTGCCGATGAAGATGATAACCCTCGAAAGGTTATTTTTGTTATCTTTGGAAAACGCTATTTTTTTCGAGAAATATAAAGGAAATTTCAAACTTATGAATTTAGATTTCAAAATTAAAAATTTACTTCTTATTTGCCTAATTTTTTTAGGAGTATTCAATCAATATTATTCTCAGGCTCAAGATAAAAAAGATTTTAAAACGGGAGCAGATCAGCCGGAGCTCTATTTGCCTTTGCTGAAAGGAAAAATTGTAGGAGTGGTAACGAACCAGACCGGACTGATGAGCGATAGAACGCACGTTGTGGATTTTTTGGTAAAAAACGGAATCAGAATAAGATCCATCTTCGCGCCGGAACACGGTTTCAGAGGGGATGCAGATGCAGGCGAGAAAGTAAAGAATGGAGTAGACGTGAAAACCGGAATTCCCATCGTATCATTATATGGTAAAAATAAAAAACCGACTCCGGAACAACTGAAAGAAATGGATGTTCTGGTGTTTGATATTCAGGATGTCGGCGTGAGGTTTTACACCTATATTTCAACACTGACCTATCTTATGGAAGCAGCCGCTGAAAATAATATTGAAGTGATTGTTTTAGACAGGCCAAATCCGCATGACGGATATACAGATGGTTCTGTTTTAAAGAAAAAATGGACAAGTTTTGTGGGGATGCATGAAGTTCCGGTTGTATACGGATTGACAATAGGAGAGTACGGAAAAATGGTAAATGGAGAAAAATGGCTGAAAAACGGAGTTCAGGCAAAATACACGTTGATTCCGATGAAAAATTATCATAAAATGTTGCGTTACCAGATTTCAGATAAGCCTTCCCCGAATTTACCCAATGATAAAGCCATCAACTTATACCCAAGTTTATGCTTTTTTGAAGGAACACAGGTTTCCGTGGGAAGAGGAACAGATTTGCCGTTCCAGATTTACGGATCTCCATGGACAAAAAATCTTCCTTATCAGTTTACTCCGAAGCCAAGTGCAGGAGCAAAAGATCCTTTTTTAAACGGAAAATTGTGCTACGGCGAAAACCTTTCAGATTATAGAAAAGACTTAAGAGAACTGAATCTGGACTGGGTAATAAAAGCGTATAAAAACTATAAAAATCCTGATCTGGACTTTTTCCTGAAACCAACCACAGGAAGTAATCTGTGGTTTGATACTTTAGCCGGAACCGATGAGCTGAGAAAACAGATTGTTGCCGGAAAATCAGCTTCGGAAATCAAAGCATCCTGGAAATCAGATTTGGAAAAATTCGAGAAAATCAGAAAGAAATATGTTGTTTACGAAAACTGATGAAACGTGAATTGTCAATTGTCAATTTAGATTCACAAATAAAATGAATTCACTATTGACAATTGACAATTGAAATTTTTTAATCAAAATTCTGCGGCGGAGTTTTGTCGTCTTTTCCTTTATTCATGATCACAAGACCGATTGACAGACCGATAACGCCCGCTGCCGCAATCATTAAAGCTCTTTCCAGCTTATCTGCCTGATCGTTTCCCAGGTAATTCATCAGAAAAAGAATCCCAAAAGTGATGATGCAGATAATAATATGATTTTTACCGAATAGTTTCATTGTTTTATTTTAGTTTATAAGAAATCATGACACCGCCTCTGTAAGGAAGAATTTCCCCGCTTTTGTTAAAGCCTTCCGCTACGTCATAACGAGCTCCCGTCGAGCGTACATAGCCTTTGTAAAAATCCTGAGAAGTTCCGATTCCTGCATAAATATCCATGTTCCAGTTTTCAGCAAGTTTAAACTGATAGCCTCCTGTAATTCCAACTATTATGGAATAACCTTTTTGGTAGACATCAGAATATTGGTAGACATTTCCATTTTTTTCGTCAACAAAAGTGCCGTCACTCCAGTAATTCCACTTTTGGGCAATAAAGCGGGAACCTGCAATATTTCCTCCGATATACCAATGTTTAAAAGCTTCATCAAAATAATATCTTCCTTCCAGCGAAACGGAGTAATACTGCAATTCGTGTCCGGCAAAAGATTTCCACGGAGAAATTAAAACATCGCCCTGTACCGTGAATTTTTTATTTAACTGATGCTCTAATCCTACATTTATAACTCCTACAGGTATTAGCAAAGCATTTCCTTTAAGGTATACACTTTTTTCAGAAGTCGGTTGTGCTTCCTGTTCCTGTGCATTGAGTGTTCCTAAAAAAAACACGGTTAAAATCCCTGCAATCAATCTTATTTTAAGCATTTTATTTTATTTGTTTTAGTAGCTCATCGGCTAAAGTAGAATCTTTCTGAGCCTGTGTTGCCATATTTTTAGACATTTCTGCGTATGTTTTTGCCATTTCTTTATTTCCGATTAGAAAATAAAGTTTCGCAAGAATATATGTGTTTTCAGAACTTTCGCCTCTCATCACAGATTTTTCAGCCCACTCCGCCGCTTTTTTCAGGGATGATGGGGTTTTTACGTGTTCCGCAAATACCCACGCTGCTTTTAATAATTCATTAGGTTCAAACGCTTCTGAATTTCTGTAATAGGCTAAAGCTGCTTTCTCGTATTCCGGAAAATTCGAATTTTGCTCATAATAGCCAAGTTTCATCTGGTTGAGTTTCACTTCCGCATCATGCTTTCCTACAAGAGGTTCTGCATTTTTCATGAAGTAATCATCATTGATTTTTTTATTCTGCTGATCGATAGACTGCTCCACAATCTTGCCAAGCTTGATCTGATTGTCAAATTCCTTATACGTTTCTTCCGGTAAAAATTTGATGATTTCAGCTTTTCGGTCTGTAAAAACTTTGTAATTTTTGTCTTCAGTAGATTTTAAGAAAAACAGCAGCAGTCCAACGTCGTCTTTTGAGAATTCTTCAGTAGCTTTTTTATTTTCAAAATATCTTTCAGATGCCTGTTTGGCAAAATTAAAATCCGAAGAGGAATTGAGTTTCATAATATTGATCAGAAAATCGGAATCTTTTTCACCCTTCGCAAAACGTTCTTTCAGCGAACCTTTTTTGTTGTTAGGAGAATTTACATCCTGCGCCATCGTCAGAAACATACTTTCTTCCATATATCCGAAATTCTGGGAAACAAGCTCTCCGTCGCCATTCAGAAAAAGATAAGTAGGATAGGAGCGTACTCCGTATTTTGCCGCAATATCTCTTCCTTCTCCTTTTTCCATATCAAATCTTGCGTTCACAAAATTTGCATTGAAATAATCTCCGACCGATTTCTGCGTAAAAACATTTCTTTCCATCATTTTGCACGGACCGCACCATGAAGCATAGGCATCCAGAAAGACAATCTTTTTTTCTTTTTTTGCCTTTGCAATAAGGTCTTTAAAAGGCAGTTCTTCAAATTTAATGGCTTCCTGAGCAAATGCCGTAATGGCGGAAAATAACAATAAACCGGAGATAATCTTCTTCATTTTTCAAATAAAATTTAAAAAAGCGAATATACTTAATTTCAACGTAAAGGAGATGCTATTGTGATGGGATTAACTACGATTTAACAATGTGAAATAAAAAATAAAAAAGTCATCCCAAATGAGATGACTTTAAGTGGTTTCTCCAGGAATCGAACCAGGGACACATGGATTTTCAATCCATTGCTCTACCAACTGAGCTAAGAAACCATTTAATTTTTGCTTCTTTTTTGAAGTGGTGCAAAAGTAACAATAATTATTAACCTTGGCAAATTTTATTTAAAACTTTGAAAATAAAACCACCTTTTTACAGGTGGTTTTTTTAAGTGGTTTCTCCAGGAATCGAACCAGGGACACATGGATTTTCAATCCATTGCTCTACCAACTGAGCTAAGAAA
>NZ_JACLCT010000013.1:0-60465 GCF_014218915.1 Chryseobacterium sp. C2(2020) | reverse complement strand
TTTAAGTGGTTTCTCCAGGAATCGAACCAGGGACACATGGATTTTCAATCCATTGCTCTACCAACTGAGCTAAGAAACCATTCTTGTTACTTCGTTGTTTTAAAGTGATGCAAAAGTAGTAAGTTTTAGTATATGAAGCAAGTATTAACAAGACTTTTTTTAACAAAACTTAAAAACCTACTGATTTTCAACCGAATTATTTTCCTGTTCGCGTCTTATCTGTTCGCTCATTTCCTCTAATACAGGCTTAATCGTACTTTCCGGAAGATCACTTATTCGGATATACATCAATCCGTCTATCGCATCATTGAAGTTGGGATCAACGTTAAAAGCGATAACTTTCGCGTTCTGCTTAATGTATTTTTTAATTAAAACAGGAAGTCTCAGTTCCGGTTCCAGATCATCGATGATCTTATCAAGCTTGTTCAGATCAGATTCCATTTCTTCAAAAAACAGATGCTTGTCCCTGTCGCGAAGCTTTACTTTGTATTCGTTTCTTGGAGTGATATACTGCGCTACTGCAGAATCATAATAATTCGAACGCATAAACTCGATCATCAGAGATTTGGAAAACTCTGAAAACTTATTGGAAATACTTACGCCGCCCATTAAAAATTTATGATCCGGATTTCGTAAGCAGACATGCACAATTCCTCTCCATAAAAGGAAAAGCGGAAGCGGCTTCTGCTGGTATTCCTGACAGATGTATGCACGACCCATTTCAATCACTTTTTTGAAAAAAGGATGAATGTCCTGCTCGAATTCAAATAAAGAACTGGTGTAAAAACCTTTGATGCCGGATTTCTTCATCACTTCTTTACCCAAAGCCATTCTGTAAGCTCCTACAAGTTTTTCAGCGGCACTGTCCCAAAGGAAAAGATGATGATAATGTTTGTCGTATTCATCAAGGTCGAACGGCAAATTACTTCCTTCACCCACTGCACGGAAGGTAAGCTCACGCTGTCTCCCGATTTCCCGCATAATAGAAGGGATTTCTTCGTAAGTGGTAAAATAAACTTCGTAATTTCCGTTGCTGAAAAACATCTTATCTGTGCCTTTCAGTTTATTGATGTCTTTTAAAATATCTTCTTTAGGAGTTTCGTCGATGATATTCTGAACGATATTTTCTTCTCTTAGTAAAGGGAATTTTACCGAAAGATTTTTAAGATTGATACTTTGCGCCAAAGATTTTCTCTTTTCGTAGTAAGATTTCATCATATAAACCTTACGTTTCAGAAATTCTCCCAGTTCCTCGATGGTTTCCATATCATCCATCGCCTTAACGGTAATAGGTTTTCCGATTCTTATTCTGATCGGTTTTTCCCTGTCGTTCATCATTTCTGCCGGAAGCATCAAGGTCTGCAAATTAGGATGAATTTTTGCCACCTGATAAAATATCCTGCTGTTTTTTGCATGAAAATACATAGGAACGACCGGCACTTTTGCCATTCTGATGAGCTTTAATGCCGGTTTTTCCCATTCTTTATCCAGAATTTCACCGTAAGGATTGTTCTTATTGGAAACTTCTCCTGCAGGGAAAATTCCTACACAGCCTCCATTTTGCAGGTGCTTTAACGTTTCCCGCATTCCTGAAGAGCTGCTGTATGCTTCTTTTCTGCCTTCAAAAGGGTTTACCGCAATTACGTACGGCTCCATCGGCTTGATCTTTTCCAGAAGGAAATTTCCCATCACCTTAAAATCCGGACGTACTTCTGACAGAACTTTGCACATTAAAATTCCGTCAATCGCGCCAAGCGGATGATTGGATACCAGAATAAAAGGTCCCGTTTTCGGAATTTTTGCCAGATCTTCTTCAAAAGCGATATAGCTTAAGTTGCGCTCTCTTACAAATGAGTCGAAAAAGTCTTTGCCTTCCTTGTCTTTTAGTTTGTCGTATAATTTATTTACTTCGTTTATTTTAGCAATGCTCATCACAGCAGATGCTACAGGATTCTTTAAAAATCCTATTTTACTTAAGCCGGAAGCCTTTATCAGATCGTTTTTCGAAATTAAACTCATATTGTGTTTAGTCGCAATTAGTTTTTATTGTGTTACCATTTGAAGCGTATTTTTCGCAATCTGCTCCAATAATACACTTTTTTCCTGGTAAAATTTATCTATGTTCTCTATTTTCGCATTTCTTACGGTAAATAAAGATACATTTTTTATAACTTCTGTTTTAAATACTTTTTGAAGTTCTTCATTTAATTCATCTACAGTATTGAATTTATCTTCAAGACATAAAGCCAATGAAATTGCAGAATTCTGCATCAGGGAAACTTTAATTTTGTACTTGGATAAATATCCGAAAATAAGACTCATATGGTCTTCTGCGATAAATGAAAAGTCTCTTGTGGAGATTTTCAGCAAAGTCTGTTTTTCCTTTAAAATATAAGATTCTTCGCTCTGGTTCTTTTCCGAAGCACCTACTTTTGTTCCTTCCTTTGTAGGATCTACAAAAGATTTTACGTAAAAAGGAATGTTTTTCTGCTGAAGCGGCTGTAATGTTTTCGGGTGAATCACACTTGCTCCGTAATACGCCATTTCAATTGCTTCTTCGTATGAAATATTGGAAAGCAACGTCACATCTTTGAATTTTCTCGGATCTCCCGTCATTACGCCCGGAACGTCTTTCCAAATCGTCATAGCCTCTGCATTGAGGCAATACGCAAAAATCGCGGCAGAATAATCAGAGCCTTCTCTTCCTAATGTTACCGTAAAATTGTTATTATCCGAACCGATGAATCCCTGCGTAACGTAGCAGATTTCTTTATTTAAATTGGAAATAAATTCTTCCGTCTTTGCCCAGTCTACCACACCTTCTCTGTAAGAATTGTCGGTTTTTACATAATCTCTTGCATCCAGCCACTGATTGTTAAACTGAATTTCATTCAAATATTCGCTCACAATTTTCGTAGAAATCATTTCTCCGCAGCTTACCACCTGATCATAAACAAAATCGTAGTTCGGAGATTTGTTTCTTCTTAAAAAAGAATCAATATCGTCAAAAAATAAATTGATTTCCGCAAACACCGCATGATTTTCAGGAAATAATCCTTCCGCAATCTCAATGTGTTTTCGTTTTATCTTTTCAATTTCAGTTTGATAGTTATCCTTCTTGAAATAAAGTTCTACAACCTTTTCCAACTCATTTGTCGTTTTGCCCATCGCCGAAATTACCAGCAGACATTTGGCAAATCCCTGGCTTTTTAAAACCATGGCTACATTTTTTACACTTTCGGCATCCTTTACCGATGCTCCACCAAACTTGAAAATTTTCATTAAATTGTTAATAATAAAATTGTTAGATAAAATTTGTGGGAATATTTTACGGGTGACAAAATTATACATTTACAACGAGATATGAAAGAGCAGAATATCGCTGCAGGCTTAAGATTTTATTAAAATTATCAATAAGCAGAAATTATTCCGATTGCCACAATAAAAAGGGAATGCTAAATCCAGCTTAAGATTTTTTTAAATAGATTTATATTGGTTTATTGTATTGATAGACAGTAATTAAGGTCTTTTATTAATTATTCTTTTAAATTGTAATAAATTTTACGAAATTTGGAGAAAACGTAAAAAGCAAAATATGTCAGAGCAACCATTACAGACTTTAGGAGAATTTCTTATTGATAGACAGGATGATTTTCAGTATTCCACGGGAGAGTTTTCCCGTCTCTTGAGTGCAATAAGACTGGCTTCAAAAGTTGTAAACAGAGAAGTAAATAAAGCAGGAATTGTAGACATCGCAGGCGCTGCAGGAAACCAGAATGTACAGGGAGAAGAGCAACAGAAACTGGATGTAATTGCCAATGAAATTTTTATTACCGCTTTGTCTCAGAGAGAGGTTGTCTGTGGAATTGCTTCCGAAGAAAACGACGATTTCATCGATATTAAATGTGGCGAAAACGGACATTTAAGCAAATATGTGGTGCTGATTGATCCTCTTGACGGTTCTTCAAATATTGATGTAAATGTTTCGGTAGGAACCATTTTCTCAATCTACAGAAGAGTTACAGAGCCCGGAACTCCGGTTCAGTTGGAAGACTTTTTACAGAAAGGAGTTAACCAGATCGCAGCAGGATATGTTATCTACGGATCTTCCACAATGATCGTGTATACAACAGGAAACGGAGTGAACGGATTTACATTAGATCCTTCTTTGGGAACCTATTATCTGTCTCATCCGAATATGACTTTCCCAAAAACAGGAAAAATTTATTCCATTAACGAAGGAAACTATATCAAATTTCCTCAGGGCGTAAAAAATTATCTTAAATATTGCCAGATGGAAGAAGGAGACAGACCATATACTTCAAGATATATCGGTTCGTTGGTGGCAGATTTTCACAGAAATATGCTGAAAGGCGGAATCTATATCTATCCTTCGTATTCGCAGGCTCCGAACGGAAAACTGAGATTGCTGTACGAGTGTAATCCGATGGCTTTCCTTGCAGAACAGGCAGGAGGAAAAGCAACAGACGGCTTCAGAAGAATCCTTGAAATTGAACCGACAGAATTGCATCAGAGAATTCCGTTTTTCTGCGGAAGTGTCGATATGGTGGAGAAAGCGGAAGAATTTATGCGAATTGACAGTGTAAAATAATGAAAGCAGAATATTCAAGATATTTATTAGAATTCAAACGCCCGAGTGGAACATCTCGCGGCGTTTTGCTTGAAAAAGAGACCTTTATTCTCAAAATTTCAGAAAACGGAAAAGAAGGAACAGGAGAGTGTGCAATTTTCAGAGGATTAAGTTTTGACGACAGACCGGATTATGAAGGTAAATTAAAATGGCTTTGTGAAAATATTCAGCAGGAAACTGAGTTTTTAAAAGAGGAACTGAAAGAATTTCCTTCCATTTGGTTCGGATACGAACAGGCTGTTCTGAATTTAAAAAATGGTGAAAACCTGTATTTCCCAAGTGATTTTACAGAAGGAAAGAATCCGATCGTCATTAATGGTCTGATCTGGATGGGCGACATCAATTATATGGAAGAGCAGATTCAGGATAAGCTGGAAAAAGGTTTTCACTGCATCAAGCTCAAAATAGGAGTCGACTGGAAATCCGAACATGATATTCTTCAGAAACTGAGACAGAAGTTCTCAAAAGACAGGCTTGAGCTTCGCGTGGATGCGAACGGAGGTTTTAATAAAGAAGAAGCAAAAGTCGTTTTGCAGCAATTAGCCGATCTACATATTCATTCCATCGAGCAGCCGATAAAAGCAGGAAACTGGAACGATATATCAGAATTATGTCTTGAAACGCCTACTCCGATTGCTTTGGATGAAGAACTGATCGGGATTACAGATTTTAATGAAAAAAGAAAATTACTAGAAACCGTAAATCCTCAGTATATCATTTTAAAACCCGCTTTAGTAGGAGGTTTTTCAGGATCTGATGAATGGATTTCTCTCGCGGAAAGTATGAATATTGGGTGGTGGATTACATCTGCTCTGGAAAGCAATATTGGTCTGAATGCGATTGCTCAGTATACTTTTACAAAAAAAAGCCCGATGCCGCAAGGATTGGGAACCGGAGCTTTATTCGTTAATAATTTCGATTCAAATCTGGATCTGAAAGGAGAATTACTGTGGTTTAAAAATTAGATTTCACAAACAGGATTGTTGTAATGTTCTTCATCCCATGTTCTGCAGCATCTTAATTTAGGATTCCAGTTAAGACAGCCGATGGGAACAATACCTCCTTTGATTGTTTTTAAATCACTCTTCTTAAGTTTTTTTAGATTTTTCATAGAAACATTTTTTTGGTTTTGTAATGTAAATATGAATTTCTTTTTTTTAATGTACAACAACTTTAACTTATATTAACACACGTTAAAGTGAATAATATAAGTTAAAGTATATAGAATACATCCAAAGTACATCAGAACTTTGTGTAACTTTCGGAAATTGTTTTGAGATTTTTAATTTGTAGTTTTCAGTCGTATAATCTTAGTGTTTATAAATTAGGTGATTGGCGATTAGATAACATCTTTTACAAAAATCGCTTTCTTAATGTATTCCAAAAATAAAGAAAACTTACTTTTAACCTTTTTCATAATATAAAATGTTAATATTTTTGTGGTAATAAATTTACAATCTTTATGCCAAAAGTCAATGCATAATTTTTATTTTTTTAACATTTTTCTTTAATAAATTGTAAACTGTTGTATAATAGCTGTTTGGAGTTTTTTTTCTTTTATTTTTACTTTTACAGGTATAAATTTCTTTTATTTTGTTAATTCTTAGAAAGTATTGATGTTATTTTTATTTGAAATTTTAATATCTGCAAAAAATATAACCCAAAAGAAATGCAAATCCACTATTACTCTTTTGCATTATTATTTCCATAAACCCTCAAAATTTCATAAATTTGCAAATTGCCGTATTATACAGCAATTAAAAGCGAAATTTAATGGAAGAAGAAAAAAAATCACTCAATTTTATTGAGCAAATTATCGAAGATGATTTGGCAAACGGTCTGGGAAAAGATCAGCTCCGTTTCCGTTTTCCGCCTGAACCAAACGGTTATCTGCATGTAGGTCATACAAAAGCGATCTGCATCAACTTCGGTTTGGGTGAAAAATACAATGCTCCCGTAAACCTTCGTTTCGACGATACGAACCCTGAAAAAGAAGAACAGGAATTTGTAGATTCTATTATGAAAGACGTTGAATGGTTGGGTTTCAAATGGGATAAAGTTTTGTACGCCTCCGATTACTTCCAGCAGCTTTACGATTGGGCAGTTCAGTTAATAAAAGAAGGAAAAGCTTACGTAGATGAGCAGCCTTCTGAAGTGATTACCGAACAGAGAAAAAATCCTGCAGAGCCGGGTGTGGAATCTCCGTTCAGAAACCGTCCTGTTGAAGAATCATTAGATTTATTCGAAAGAATGAAAAACGGTGAGTTCGAAAGCGGTTCTATGTCTCTTCGTGCAAAAATTGATATGACTTCACCGAATATGAACATGCGTGATCCTGTGATGTACAGAATTCTGAACAAACCTCACCACAGAACAGGAACCGATTGGAAAATTTACCCAATGTACGACTGGGCGCATGGTGAGTGTGATTATATTGAACAAATTTCTCACTCGCTGTGTTCTTTAGAGTTTGAAAACCACAGACCTTTATATAATTGGTATTTGGATCAGGTGTACGAAGAAGGAAAAGTGAAAAACAAGCAGAGAGAATTTGCGAGAATGAACGTTTCTTACATGATTACTTCCAAAAGAAAACTACAGAGGCTGATTGCCGAAAATGTAGTAAACGGTTGGGATGATCCGAGAATGCCTACGATTTCCGGAATGAGAAGAAAAGGATTTACGCCTGCTTCCATCAGAAATTTTATTGAAAAAGTAGGTGTTGCCAAAAGAGAAAATCTTATTGAGCTTCAATTACTGGAATTCTGCGTTCGTGAAGACCTTAATAAAGTCGCAAAACGTGTAATGACGGTTGTGGATCCTGTCAAATTAGTCATTGAAAACTATCCGGAAGGAAAAGAAGAATGGCTGGAAACAGAAAACAATCCTGAACAGGAAAATGCAGGAACAAGAGAAATTCCGTTCTCCAGAGAATTATATATTGAGCGTGAAGACTTTAAAGAAGAAGCAAACAACAAATTCTTCAGACTAAAGTTAGGCGGAGAAGTTCGTCTGAAATCTGCTTACATCATTAAAGGTGAAAGAGTAGAGAAGGATGAAAACGGAAACATTACGACCATTTACGCAACCTACGACGAAAAATCCAAGTCAGGAAGCGGGACAGAAGAAAGCTTAAGAAAAGTAAAAGGAACCATTCATTGGGTGTCTGCGAAACACGCAATTCCTGTGGAAGTAAGAAATTACGACAAATTATTCACTGTGGAACAGCCAGATGCAGAGAAAGATGTCGATTTCCTAAACTTTATCAATCCGGATTCTGTAACTACCATTCAGGGATTTGCTGAACCAAGCTTAAAAGATGTGGCAGTTGGAGAACCTCTTCAATTCCAGAGAATTGGCTATTTCACGAAAGATCAGGATTCTACGGATACAAACTTTGTATTCAACAGAACTGTGACGTTAAAAGACTCTTATAAGCCGGAGTAAAAATTTATTATGCATATAAATAAAACAGGGCTTAATTTTTAAGCCCTGTTTTTTGTTTTTAACCCTAGCGAAACAAAAACGATAACCAAAAAATAAGGTTATCCGTGAAAAGCATTTGTGTCATTCGGGGTTAAAAACATTAATTAAAATTAAAAATTGTGAAACTTATACACTTATATACCAACTCATTCAAAGGGCTTTCCAAAGAAAGCTGGATGCTTGCTTTGGTCATGCTCATCAATCGTGCAGGTTCCATGGTGCTTCCTTTTCTGGGAGTTTACATGACCGATCATTTAAAATTCAGTATCGAAAATACAGGAATTGTACTCAGCTTTTTCGGAATCGGTTCGGTAATTGGTTCTTGGCTGGGCGGATTTATTACAGACAGAATCGGAGAATACAGAGTTCAGTATCTCAGTTTATTGCTCAGTGTGCCTTTATTTTGTATAATTCCTCTATTCAAAACAGAAATAGGAGTGGCGACCATTATTTTGCTGCAAAGCATTGTAAGCGATTCCTTCCGTCCTGCAAACTCGGTTGCCATTACAAAATATGCAAAACCCGAAAACATAACCAGAGCATTTTCCTTAAACCGGATGGCAATAAATTTAGGCTTTTCCATCGGTCCCGCTTTGGGCGGTATTTTATCGGCAATTTCCTACGAATTTTTATTTTTCAGCAATGCTTTCACGGCTTTAATTGCCGGAATTTTATACATTGTCTTTTTCAAAAAACGAAACATTCTGGCAAAATTAAAAGCCCGAAAAGTACAGGAAGCCATAGAAATTAAAAAAGAAAATTCCCCTTACCGCGATGGTAAATTTCTGGTTTATTGTTTCTTCTGTATGCTTTTTTCAATCTGTTTTTTTCAGTTGTTCAGTACGCTGACTATTTTTTACAAAGACACGGCGCATTTAAGTCAGCAAAGTATAGGATATATTTTGGGGTACAGCGGCTTTTTAGTCGTTTTACTCGAAATGGGATTGGTACAGGTTGCCGAAAAATATTTCAGTCTTGCAGTAACCATGTTATTGGGAACGTTCATTTGCGGATTTGCTTATGCCATGCTTGGTTTCGATTACAGTATCGTGACTTTGGTTGTATCCATGAGCCTTCTCTGCGTAGGAGAAATCTGGGCTTTGCCGTTTATGTCAACCATCACGGCATTACGCTCCGGAAAAAACAATAAAGGAGCTTACATGGGCTTGAACGGAATTTCATTCTCCATCGCCTTTATTGTAACACCTACTTTGGGAACGTTCATCGCCGAAAGATTCGGATTCACCATATTATGGATCGGAACCGGAGTTTTAGCCACAATCATTGCCATTGCGTTTTATTACATTGTTCCCTGGATGATTGGCGACAGAAAACACGCAGAATCTTAAATGTTTTGGGCGTGTCCCTCATTCCGGAGCTAAACCTCATAGGTTTTTAAAACCTATGAGGTTTCCCCCTACAATTCGGGTCGGGCTGCTTTGGGGTCCGCTTCGCTTCCGTACTCGTTCGTTCCTCACTCGCACCGGCGCCTTCGTCGCCGCCCGCCGCATCCCTCACGCGAAGGAAAACACACCCTAAGAAATTCAGTCCGTCACAAAAATGTTGACGGAATTTTTATTGTAGCGTGAATTTCGCGTAACAACAATGTAAAATATCAATAGAAATGGTATTTAACTATTATAATGAGCAAGAGAAAAATTTGGCTTTAACCAAAATGTATAGATCAGATTTGGCGTAAACTCAACTCACATTATTTTAAACAAATCTTCTGCGAATTTATATTTTCCACACAGAAAAGTACAGTTTTTGCTTCCCTTCATTCGATGACAAAACTCTGCTTTCTATTTCATTATGTTCCGTTTCCCTGCTGTTTTCTCAAGAAAAAGATTCTGCAGCACTGATTTCAGAAGTCAGAATCGATGCCTACAAGAAACCCACAACTTTTATTTCGTCCACAAAATCGGTTGCTGTAGTTTCAGAAAATCTGCTTAACCAGAATACACCCGAAAGAATGCTCGAATCCATCAATCAGATTGCAGGAGCCAGAATGGAAGAGCGTTCTCCTGGAAGTTACAGGATTTCCCTTCGCGGAAGCACTTTGCGATCCCCTTTTGGCGTTCGGAATGTGAAAGTTTATCTTGATGATTTTATTCTGTCCGATGCTTCGGGAAACACCTATTTTAATGTTGTTTCTCCTGAACTCATCAACCGGATGGAAATATATAAAGGTCCTGAAAGCGGCGATTACGGAGCTGTAACGGGCGGAACTGTTTTGTTTCAGACCAGAAAATCAGACCAGATTTCCGCAAATCTGGCAATTGGAAGTTATGGAACTTTTAACCAGAGTTTTGATCTTTCCAAATACATTGGGAAGCACTTTTTTCAGGTTTTTCAGAACTATTATCAGACCGATTCTTATCGGGAACAGTCGAAGGTTCAGCGAAAGCAGATTTTTGTAAAAGACCATTTTCAATATTCAGAAAATGGATTGCTCAAAGCCATGATTTTATACGCTGATCTCGGTTATCAGACTCCGGGAGGACTCACGTTAGAACAGATGCAAATCAACCGGAAACAGGCAAGACCGGCAACCAAAACAGTTCCGGGTGCAAAAGAACAGGATGCCGGAATCCGTAATAAAATGATTTTGGCAGGAGTTTCAAATGATTATAACTTCAGTCCGGATTTCTCCCATTTCATTTTAATTCAGGGTTCTTATGTCGATTTTGAAAATCCGTTTATCACCAATTATGAAAACCGTTTTGAAAAGAATTTTGCATTAAGAACGCATCTCAATTACGAAAAAAACGGGAATACCATTTCATTAGCCTACCGGTTGGGATTTGAAGGCGGAATTAATGATATTTTGGTCAGAAATTACGATAATAACAGAGGAACAGAAGGAAACCCACAGAATTTTGATCAGATTAAAAATACTTCAGGATTTTTCTTTCTTTCTCAAAAACTGAATGTCAGCGAAAAATTATTCACCGATATTTCCATCAGTTTAAATTCAAATTCTTACGACTGGAACCGGATATATCCCCGAAATGAAGAAGGAAAAATTCATTTTAAAAATCAATGGTTGCCCAATTTTGGTTTCACCTATCTTTTGGGAAAAGGTTTTTCTGTGCGCGGAAAAATAGGAAAGGGGAATTCTGCACCAACGAATGAAGAAATCCGCTCTTCGAATCAGCAGTTTAATACAAATTTAAAACCCGAATTCGGCTGGAACAAGGAAATCGGGATTCGAAAACAATTCGGCAACTATATTTTTGTGGAAGGAAGTTATTTTGATTTCCGGATGAAAGATGCAATTGTGAGAAGGCAGAACGAAGCCGGACAGGAATACTTCGTCAATTCCGGAGAAACCGTTCAAAAAGGGGTTGAAATTTTAATGGAATCGAAGAATTTCAATCTGAAAAACAACTTTTTAAGCCATTTTAAATTCAGATTTTCGGGAATTTTTTACGATTTTACATTTAAAAATTATCAGCAGAGCGGAAATAATTTTTCAGGAAATGAAATTACCGGAGTTCCCAAAACAACAATCAACAGTTTGCTGAATTTTACGTTTTTCAGAAAACTTTCGGTAGATTATTCCCATTTTTACACGTCAAAAATTCCTTTGAATGATGCCAATTCAGTATGGTCGGAACCAAGTTTAGTTGGGAATATTCAGTTCAGATTTCCTGTACATTTTGAAAAAACGAGAGTCAGTTTGTATCTTCAGATTCAGAATCTTTACAACACAGAATATGTTTTAGGTTTTGATATTAATGCTTTCGGAAACCGTTATTACAATCCGGCTACAAAGAGAAATTTTGTGTTGGGGATGAAGGTTTATTTTTAATCTGGCTCACGCAAATTATGCAAATTACGCAGATTTTTAAACGTGAAAATCTGCTTTATCAGCTAAATCTGCGAGATGTAATTAATTATTCCGAAAGAATGTTTTTCACAATCATTTCCGCATGAATTCTTGAATTTTCAATAAACCAGAGATGTGTATCTTTTCCTCCGCAAACCACACCCGCCAAATACAGATTCGGAACATTGGTTTCCATGGTTTCAGGATGATAAAGCGGGTTCAGACAATCGCCCTGCAATTCGATTCCGGAATTTTTTAAAAAATCAAAATCAGGAAGATAGCCGGTCATTGCAAGAACAAAATCATTTTCAATTTCCTGCAATTCACCTTTTTCATCTTTAAAAACAACGGAATGTTGTTTAATTTCCATTAATTCGGCATTGAAATAAGCAGCAATACTTCCTTCCGCAATTCTGTTTTCAATGTCCGGTTTCACCCAGTATTTTACACTTTTTGAAATCTCGGAATGTCGGATAATCATGGTGACTTCCGCGCCTTTTCTGTAAGTTTCCAAAGCAGCATCGACCGCCGAATTGCTCGAACCGACCACAACGATTTTCTGTTTTGCGTAAGGATAAGGTTCTGTATAATAATGTCTTACTTTGGGTAATTCTTCTCCGGGAATATTCATCAGATTCGGAATATCATAGAATCCCGTTGAAATAATGACGTTTTTCGCTAAATATTTTCCTTTCGAGGTTTCAATGGTGAAAATTTCATTCTCTTTGGAAACTTTTTCTACCTTTTCATATAAATTGATGTTGATATTCCGCTGTCTTGCAATTCCCTGATAATATTCCAATGCTTCCTGTCTTCCCGGTTTTGGAGCCGTTGAAATAAAAGGAATTCCATCAATTTCCAGTTTTTCGGCTGTCGAGAAAAAACGCATATACAAAGGATAATTGTACAGAGAATTAACGATGGTTCCTTTTTCGATAACCCGATAAGAAAGATTGTTTTTCTGCGCTTCCAGTGCACAGTTCAGCCCGATCGGTCCGCCTCCGATGATAAGAATATCTAAAATTTCCATACAACAAATGTAAGGAAAACCCATCAACAAAGGCTTTTTCAGTAAAAGCAAAAAACTATTCTTTTCATAATGACCATCTATTCGAAAAATATGAAATTGCTTCAACAGTAAACTTTCAAAACGATTCTAAAAGCATGGCATTTATTTTGGTAAATGATAATCAGACATTAAGATATATGAAAAAAATAATCATTTCCTTGCTGGTTTTATCTGCGGTTGCGTGTAAGAAGAGCCCTGAAAAATTCGTTAATGATGAGGTTAATGCTAAAGGCAAAACCATTACGGATAGTACAGTCATCAGTAGAACGAAAATTACCAAAGATCAGGCTTTAAAAAAGGTCAATGAGGATATTATACAGACCTTAAAAGATCAAGATTTTAAGAAGTTTGCGGAATTTATTCACCCTGAAAAAGGAGTCCGTTTTTCGATGTACGCTTTTGTGAATCCAAAAGAAGACAAGAAATTTTCAAAAGCAGATTTTATCAGATATCAACCTACCAAAACACTTTTCACTTGGGGAACAATGGACGGTTCCGGAGATCTGTACAGAGCGACTATCCGTGATTATTTAGCAGACTGGGTGTACTCCAAAGATTTTGCGACAGCGCAGGTTTCTTTAAATGAGTTTCAGGGAAAAGGCAATTCTCTGAATAATGTAAAGGAAATTTATCCAAATGCAGATTTTACGGAAAATTTCATGAAAGGCTCAGAAGCCAACTCAGGAATGGACTGGAAATGTCTTCGTCTGATTTTTGAAGAATTTCAGGGAACGTATTATCTTATTGGTGTTGTTAACGATCAGTGGACGATTTAGAATAAATTTAAAAAATTGCAATGTTGCGAATGCTCAGTGTAATATTTAAACAATGTACAATTGTTAAATGTAATTTTCATTCATAAAGAAGTTCAACGATCCTATGTCATTCTGACGAAGGAAGAATCTTATAAATATTTGTTTTATAAGTAACTGAATTGTTAATAACTTATTCCGGCAGAGACCCTTCGACAAGCTCAGGGTGACATCTATAATACTAACTGCAATATTTAAACAATGTATAATTGTTAAATGTAATTTTCATTCATAAAGAAGTTCTACGATCCTATGTCATTCTGACGAAGAAAGAATCTCATAAATATTTGTTTTATAAGTAACCGAATTGTTAATAACTATATTTCGGTAAAGATCCTTCGACAAGCTCAGCGTGACATCTCTAATACTAACATAATATGATGTCTATACAGTAGCGTTAATATGTAAAATCTTCGTGATTATAAAATTTCCACTAATTTTTTAGTTAAATTTTTTCTTGAAAACTGTTCAATATTCTGAGTGTTTTCCGAAAGATTTCCGTCTTTCCAAAGTTCAAATTTTTCTAAAATAAATTCTTTAATTTTCCCGGAATCATTATAACTGAAATGTTTTCCGGCTTGTGTTTCATTTAAAATTTTAGAAACATCCGCATCTTTAGGCCCAAAAGAAATGATTTGTTTTCCTGTTGCCAGATATTCAAATATTTTTCCGGGGATGATCCCTTTGGAAGAATCGTTCGGAAAGTTGGTGATGAGCAGTATTTCAGAAATCTGCATTTCTTCAATCGCTTTGTCATGAGAAAGATATCCTAAATTCAGAATATGATTTTTCAGGTTTGAATGTTCTATTGAATTCAGAATTTTATCATCAATCCTTCCTGCAAATTTCAAAGTAAACTTTTCAGCGAATTCTTCATTTTCTGTAACCAGATCATTCAGAGCTTTCCAGAGATTTTCAGGGTTTCTCAACTGTTCCAGAACTCCGATGTAACTTAATGTGAATTTTGTTTGAGTGTTGGAGGATTTAAGTGTTTGATTGTTTGAGTCTGACTCGTCAAAACCATTCGTAATACAAATTGCATTGGCTCCGTTTTTACGGAAATTTTCAGCATCGGTGTAACTTGTTGCTAACGTAATATCTGCATTTCTGAAAACTTCGCTTTCCAGTTGACGGTGCTTTTGATCGGAACTTTTGGTCAGTTTTAGGTGTTTGTAATAAGAGATTTCTGTCCACGGATCACGGAAATCGGCAATCCATTTCAGGTTGGGAAGTTTCTTTTTTAAATTCAAACCAATTAAATGTAAAGAATGAGGCGGTCCCGAAGTTACCACAACCTCAATCTGATTTTCTTTTAAATATTGTTCCAGAAATTTTACGGAAGGTTTTACCCAGAAAACTCTCGCATCGGGAATGAAAAAATTGCCTCTTACCCAAATCGAAAGCTTAGATTTCCAGCTTTGATTTTTGCCGACATCAAACTGCCCAGCTTTAAATTTTTTATTGCTTTTGTTCAGTTTTTCAGCCAGTTGATAAGGTTCCCAGATTTTTGTTTTTACAATGTCTAAATCTTTCGGAACATCTTTCATCAAACTTTCATCCAGCAAAGGATAACTCGGGTTTTCCGGTGTATAAATCACAGGTTTCCATCCGAATTCTGGTAAATATTTTGCAAATTTCAGCCATCTCTGCACACCGGGACCTCCTGCAGGAGGCCAGTAATAGGTGATGATGAGTATTTTTTTTTGAGAATTCATTGATAATTATTTTAACCGCAAAAGGGGCAAAAGATGATGATGCTTTTTTAGATATTCAAAAGGTGACAAAATGTACTTCACTATTTTAATCGTATTGATCAAAATATTTATTAATAAATGTCTCTTGACCAAAGTGATAAATATTTTTTACATTAAAATTTACTAAAACACCTTTTGGTACTTTTAGTAGATTCATATAATTTAGAATTTGAGATTTGTGAATTTCCAAAAGAGAAGATACAGCTTTTATTTCCAAAACAATTAAATCTTCAATCAGGAAGTCGCATTTGAAATCACAATTTAAATACTCATCTTTATAAATTACAGGAATTTGAAACTCAGATTTGTACTCGATATTCCTTAATTTAAACTCTTTTTCTAAAGCTTTATGATATACAATTTCTGCCAAACCTGCGCCTAAAATCTTGTGAACTTCTATACAGGCTCCATTAATTCTATAGGTAAGATCTGTAATGTATTTTTGAGTAATCATAAGCACAACGCTTTTTCAAACTTTTGAATTTCTAAATCTTTTCCGTTTGTCTTTTGTCTCTTTTGCGGTAAAGAAAATAAATTCCGGCGCCACTCAAAACAATAAACAAACCAAAACAGATAAGCGAAATCCATTTTCCTTTTTCGATAACTTCCGGTTCGAAGACCATTCTCACATTGTGATTTCCCGCAGGAACGTGAACGGCACGAAGAAGATAATCGGCTTTGATATAAGGAACTTCTTTTTCATCGATGAAGAATTTCCAGCCGTGAGGATAGTAAATTTCAGAAAAAACTGCCAATTGCGGAGTTTTAGACTGCGATTTAAATTCCAGTTCGTTGGGTTGATATTTCGTTAGATTGATGAAGGCTGTTGAGTCTGCCTGAACAGGTTTTCCGTCAAAATACTTCTTATCATCTGCGGAAATAACAGCGGTTCTTTTGCTGTTGATGGTTCCGATTGCTTTGATTTCCTGATTGGGAGATTCTACGAATTTAAGATCGCTTACAAACCATGCGTTTCCGTTGGCTTTTGGATTCGGCATTGCCTGAGGCTGTTCCGGACCTCCTAAAACCAAATATTTTGCATTCAGAAGATTCAGGATATTCGGAACTTTTACGGAATCCATGATCTGGAAATATTCGTTGATTACATCATCGTATCTTCTCAGTTTTACCGCGTGATAACCTCCGATAGAAGATTTGAAGTAAGAAGTGTTTGTTTCGCTGAATGTTCCTAAAATATTATTGAAAATTCTGTAATGCGTTTTGTCTTTTTCGGCGATGGTTTCTAATGTTTTGTTCACATTTACATTCGCTAAAATAGGTTCCAGATTTGGATTTCCCTGAACTTTTTCAGCCATCAGATCTGAGCTTTCCGTCTGGAAGGGATTTTCGGCAAAGATTTTATCAACATAATTGTCATCATTCAGGTAACGTTTGTTAACTGTCCAAAGATCGAATAAACTTACTACTCCAATAATTACCAAAGCAATGTTCTGATTCAGCTTTTGCTTTAAGACAAGGAATAAAGCAGCAACTGCGATAGCAACATAAATAAATGCTTTGATAGCATCGATTCTGAATAATTTAAATCTTTCGTCTGTAAGATAATCCAGTAAGAAAGGAGGAAGATAGGTCTTTTCATTATCGGTATGAAATCCTAATAAAGATTTTCCGAAAACCAGTAAAATCAATACAAATCCTAAAGTTCCGCCTCCTACGTAAAGAAGTGTTTTTTGTTTGTATTCCTGTGTGAGTGTTTTATCTGTGAAGAATCTGTATAATCCAATGATCGCAATTAAAGGAAATAATAATTCTACAACCACCAAAATAGAAGAAGGTGCTCTGAATTTATTATAAAAAGGCACAAAATCGATGAAAAAGTCGGAAAGTGCCATGAAATTACTTCCCCAGGCTAAAAATACGGTAAGAATAGATGCTCCTAAAATCCAGTAGCGGTATTTTTTCCATGCGATGAAGAATCCTAAAAGCGCAAGAAAACAAACAATAGCTCCCTGATAAGCAGGTCCTGAAGTTCCCGGCTGATCTCCCCAATAGGTTAGATTTCCGAAACCTTTGGAAATTCTGTCATATTCAGCTTGTGAGCTTACGTTTTCCTGAACCAATTCCTGAATTTTAGCCATCATTTCTTTTCCTTCCGGTTCCTGACTTCCGCCTCCCATCAATCTCGGGATGAAAAGGTTTAAAGTTTCCAGTTTTCCGTAGCTCCACATCAGCATGCTTTCTTTATCCATTCCGGAATCTCCGCCTGTATTGCTACTGTTCGTAAGGATCTGTTTTCCACGAACGGTTTCTTTGATGTACTCTGAATTCGCCATGATTCTCTGAGAATTCATTCCGACTCCGATTAAGCATGAAGCGGCAACAATTCCGGACGAAATCAGGAAGTGTTTCATTGGTGTTTTTTTCAGAATACCTCTTATCAGCTCAGAAAGGAATAAAAATCCTAGAGCCAGAAAGAGATAATACGTCATCTGTGGGTGATTGGCAGCAATCTGAAGCCCCATAAATAGGGTAGTGACGATGAATCCCCAAACGTACTGTTTCCGGATGTAAACGAGTAAAATTCCGGCTAAAAGCGGCGCGAAATATTCAATGGTATTGATTTTTCCGTTGTGTCCCGCTGCAATAGCAATATAAAAATAGGTGGAAAGTCCGAAAAAAGTAGCTCCCAAAAGGGCGTATTTCCAGTTTCTTACCACAACCATTCCCAAAAGGAAAAATCCTGCGGAAAGAAGAAAAAGATAATTAACCGGTCTTGGCAGAAAATTCAGTTTGGAATCGATTTTTTTGATGATGTCTCCGTTAAACTGACTTCCCATCTGATACGTCGGCATTCCTCCGAACATGGAATCGCTCCAGTAGGTTTCTTTTCCGGTATCGGCTCTGTAATCGAGAAGCTCTTTTGCACCGCCCCGATACTGCACGATATCATGCTGGAAAAGCTGCTTTCCCGTGAAAACAGGAGTGGAGTATAAAAATGCTAAAACGATAAATACAACTAATGAAATTGCAATATAAATCAGGTTTTTATTTTTCGCCATGTTGATGGTTATTATCTATATATTTTTTCGGAATTGTTACCTTTTGCTGTTGTTTTCTTTTACCTCTTCATAATCAACGGTTTCTGCATCCCAGTTGATTTTTTTCTTCGTATTGTCTGAGTTTCTGATGTCCTGCTCCTTTCTGTTTTCGTTTCTGTTCTGGTTAAACAGATAGCTGTGAAATTTTTTGAAAAAGATTCTCTTCAGGATATTCCACACAAAATAGATAATAATGGTTGCGAGTACAAACTCAAAAATATGTTTCATCATAATAAAAATATTTAAGGTTTAATGCTCAAAGCTTTTATTATGCTTTGGCATTTCAACTTTAAACGATCTGCTTTATTTCGCAGAAGGATTTACCATTACAGAAGAATTGGAAACACTCGTCATAGACTGAGATTCTTTTCCTCTGGAAATACTTTCAATCTGTGTCGTTTTTACAGAAATATTCTGGTTTTTGATCCATCCTGTATTCTGGTCAAACGTAATCGTTCCGTTTTGTGTAAGTTCCGTGCTTAAGCTGTGCGTAACATCACCCTGATTTTCCTTATTAACTTTCTTAGGAATTCCTCCGGTTACAGAAATTTCAGCCACTCCGTTTCCTACACTTTTCAGAATATAGTTAGACGTCACTTTAATTCTTCCCTGTGCATCAGCATTTTCGCTGTTCGTCCATTTTTCGCCGATTTTTGCACCTTTTTTAGGGATAATCGTCAAATTTTTGTTGAACTGATCTCTAAGAACTTTTTCGTTGAAAGATTCCTTAAGACTTGCAACTACGCTTTCTTTCTGGTTTTTATCTTTAATCAGTGATCCTACAGAATTGGCAACTTTACTGTAAACAGCATCAAAACCTGTAATCGAAATTACATTTCCTTTGGTGTCCATCTTCATGTTCAGCTTATTTCCGGTCAATGCTCTGTTGATATTCCAGATCATCTTCAGATCATCCTCTTTCGGGATCGGAAGTTTCGTATCTACTACAATTGTTTTTCCTTGTGCCGTCTGAGAGCTTCTTTTTGCGATTAGATTTAAGGTAATATCATAAACATTTCCTTTAATATCATTCACAGTAAAAGACATTTCATCGGTAGATTCGCTCGTTCCGTTCAGAGTTTTCCCTTGAGGATCAGTCATTGTTTTCGTATCTCTCTGATACGTTGTTAAAGGATAAGTTTTTCCTTTTTCCAGTTTAAAAGTCTGCGTATACACTCCCGCTGAATCTTTAATCGCCGGATTTTCCTCTACTTTCGCTACAGAATCTGCCGGAACTTCCACCGTAATCGTTTTTCCGGTTTTAGGATCTACTTTTGTAATTTTTGCCGTTTCTTTTTTGTTGCACGAAACAATGGCTATGGTTGAAATGAGCGCTAACGCTGCTATGTTTTTCATTGTAAATTTTTAAATGTTAATGGAATTAATTGGCTTTCATAAATTTCTGTCTCACCGCTTCATATAAAATTGCTCCACACGCAACAGAAACATTTAAAGACTGTGTTTTTCCCTCGATCGGAAGTTTTATTTTTTCATCAGAATGGTGAAGAACTTCTTTGGAAATTCCTGTTTCTTCATTTCCCATAACGATTGCGCAGGGTTCTGTAAAATCAATATCATAAATTAATTTTTCAGCCTTTTCGCTTGCTGCAAATACGGAAATGCCGCTTTGCTGAAGAAAATCTACCACATGAGCAAGATTCGGAGCTTTACAGATTTTTACATTATAAAGAGCTCCTGCTGAAGTTTTTATCGCATCGGAATTAATCGGCGCTGCTCCTTTTTCGGGAATAATCACCGCATCTATTCCCACACATTCTGCGGTTCTGCAGATGGCGCCAAAGTTTCTGACGTCTGTTAATCTGTCCAGAATCAATAAAAAAGGAGTTTTTCCGTCCTCAAACAATTGAGGAACCACATCTTCCACTTTATGAAAAGGAACATCCGAAATAAAAGCAACCACTCCCTGATGATTTTTTCTCGTAAAACGATTCAGCTTTTCTACCGGAACGTAATTGGGACGGATTTTATTTTTCGCCAGAATGGCTTTAAGTTCAGCATAAATAGGTCCCTGCAATGCATTCTGCACAAAAACCTTGTCAATTGTTTTTCCCGCTTCTATAGCTTCAATTACGGGACGTAGCCCGAAAATAAAATCGTCTTTCATTGAATAAATTTTATGTTAAAGGTTCAAAGTTCTATGTTTAAAGTTTTGAGTTCGGTGAAGGGCTAAAAACAATAAACCTTAAACTCAAAACCAGAATTTCATGTTTTGTACTTTGTTCCTTTTAAATCTGTTATATTTAAATATTTAATAAATGAGCCAATCTTTCGGCTTAATACTTCAGTCTGTTCTTTTAGTGTTTCAAATTTTTCCTCAGAGATAAAATTTCTGTCAAAAACCCGGTATAACTGTGATCTTGTTTCGCCACAAGAAGCCTTAGCTATTGAAAGAAACTGAATAAATTCTCTGTTCCCGTTTCTTTCAAAACCTTCAGCGATATTATCCATTACTGAATCTGAAGAACTATCAATCTGATTGGAGAGTTTAAAATTATTTTTAAGATTAGTAGATTCAATTACATCATAAATATCCTTGCATAAAGCACGAGACAGCTGCCAAATTTCTAAATCTTCAAATCTTTTAACACTTGCCATAATTGATCTTAATCTATGAACCTTACACTCAAAACAAAAAACTTTGAACAACTAATATTTTTCCCCTAAAATAGCTCTCTTCTGCGCCAAAGCATAGCCATAATGCAGACCTTCATGCATATTGTTAAAAATAATGGCATCCTGAATGCTTTTCAGATCCAGCCCAAAACTTGTGGTGTAAGGCGTATAATCTGAAAAGAAATCGCTGTCGTAATCTTTCATCAGGATTTTTGAAGTTTCGGTTAATAAAAACTCCAGATCTTCCACTTCAGATTTCTGCACATCCAGATTCGGAAGCGTTCCTTTTTTATAAGTTTCGATCCAGTATTTATCAATTCTGAAAGGATTTCCGCTTAGATAATAGTGCAGCAACTGCTGTGTAGCAACCGTATGAGCAATGTTCCAGTAAAGATTATTGTTGAAACCGTCCGGAATCAGTAAAAGATCTTCATGAGAAGTGTTTTGCAGAATATCCAGAAGGTTTTTTCTTACTTGTCTGTGCGCTTGAAAATGATAATTCATTTTGCAAAAATTTTAATCTCCAAAAATAGTTTAATAAACTGGAAATGACAATTTTTGAGCGGTGGATTAAAGCAAAATTTATATATTTTTAAGAAAAATAGTATTGATTGTATTGAGTTTTAAGCCTTCATCTATTCAGGATCCTGCATTAATGCCGGAATATTTAACAAACTTTAACTCAAAAATGGCATTTTTTGTGTTGATTAATGCAAGTATTTATTGGAAATTTACCCATTATTTTAAATCAAGATATGTCAGAGATCAATCAAGCTGAAGATATCCGTCAACTGACGGAGCAGGTAAAAGAAGCAAACTACTTTTTTTCTCTTTTGAGACAGGAAATCAACAAGGTTATTATTGGGCAGGAATATATGATAGACCGCCTTTTGATCGGTCTTTTAGGTAACGGACACGTTCTTTTGGAAGGTGTTCCGGGACTAGCAAAAACTCTGGCAATAAAAACTCTGGCTGAAGCGGTTCACGGAGAGTTTTCCAGAATTCAGTTTACGCCGGATCTTCTTCCTGCGGATGTTGTGGGAACAATGATCTACAATGTAAAAGATAATGATTTCTCCATAAAAAAAGGGCCTGTTTTCGCGAATTTCGTTTTGGCGGATGAGATCAACCGTGCGCCAGCAAAAGTACAGTCGGCTCTTTTGGAGGTGATGCAGGAAAAGCAGGTAACCATCGGAGACGAAACCATGAAGCTTCCAAAACCGTTTTTGGTATTGGCAACGCAAAACCCGATCGATCAGGAAGGTACTTATCTTTTACCAGAAGCACAGAGCGACCGTTTTATGCTGAAATGCACGATTGATTATCCAAAACTGGAAGACGAAAGAACCGTAATGAGAATGGTTTCCACTTCACATCAGCCAACTGTAAAACCTGTGATTTCACTTGAACATATTGTTGCGGCGAAAGAATTGATCAATCAGATCTATCTTGATGAAAAGATTGAAAAATATATTCTGGATATGGTTTTTGCCACCCGTTTCCCTGAAGATTACGGACTTTCGGAACTTAAAAATTACATCAGTTTCGGGGCTTCTCCGAGAGCATCAATAAATCTTGCGATTGCTTCCAGAGCGTATGCTTTCTTAAAAGGAAGAGCATTTGTAATTCCGGAAGATGTAAAATCTTTGGCAAAAGATGTTCTGAGACACAGAATCGGATTAACTTTCGAGGCTGAAGCGGAGGAAATTTCTTCAGAAGAGATCATCAACAGAATTCTGGCAAAAATTCAGGCTCCATAATATTAAAATTATGCATCCAAAAGAAATTGAAACTGTTTCAAATTTAAAACCATTTGACCGGTATAAATATTTTATCAAAAAGATTGCTGATTTTGAAGTATTATATACCATAAAAAGTTTAGAAGGAAACTTTGCTATTTCTGAGACAGATAACTATCTTATGTTTCCTGTGTGGTCTCATCAGGAGTTTGCAAAACTGAATCTGAATAAAGAATGGCTTAATTTTAAAATTATAGAAATTTCTTTAGAAGAATTATCAGAGAAGATTTATCCTTTTATTTTGGAAAATAATTATCTGATAAATGTCTTTCCAATGAATAACAAAACAGGCTTTGTTGTAAGCCTTGAAGAGTTTGAAAGAGACTTATCGGAAGAATTGAAAAATTATGAATAGAATTAAAATATCAGCTCTTTAATTTTAAAATGGAACAAATTATCATTAGAAAGGCAGCTCAGGAAGATTGTGAACCGATGCTGGAATTAATTAAAGAACTGGCGGATTATGAAAAGGCTTTGCATGAAGTTACCTTAACTTTAGATCAGTTTATTGAAGACGGATTCGGAAAATCTCCTGTTTGGGGTGCTTTTGTAGCAGAATTCAATGGTGAAATTGTCGGGATCTCTTTGTATTACGACAGATATTCGACCTGGAAGGGAAGAAGATTGTATTTGGAAGATCTTGTGGTGACGGAAAATCTGAGAGGAAAACAGATCGGCAAGAAATTATTTGAAGCCACCATGGAATACGGAAAATCTAACCAATACAGCGGAATGGTTTTTCAGGTGCTGAACTGGAACGAACCTGCGATTAATTTCTACAAAAAATACAGCCCGAAATTTGATGACGAATGGCTGAATGTATCTATTGAATTTAAATAGGATAGGAGTTGGAAGCATGATGATGGAAGTTTACAAAACCTCAAAAAAACGCTTATACACTAAAACACTCAGACAAAGGAAATGCAGATAAAAGATATTGTAAAAAAAGTTAAGCAGATAGAAATCCGGACCCGAAAGAAGACGGAAGCTACTTTAATGGGGCAATATCACAGTGCTTTTAAAGGACAGGGAATGACGTTTTCGGAAGTTCGTCCCTATCAGTTTGGAGATGAAATCCGCAGGATCGACTGGAACAAAACAGCTCGTTTCCGGGAACCTTTCGTGAAAGTAATGGAGGAGGAGCGCGAACTGACGATGATGTTAGTTGTCGATATTTCCGCTTCGATGGATTATGGAACTAAAAATCAATTGAAAAGAGAATACGTTGCAGAAATTGCAGCAAGTTTAGGTTTTTCAGCAGCCGGAAATAATGATAAAGTAGGTTTAATTCTGTTTGCGGATAAAGTGTACAAAGTCATTCCGCCTCAAAAAGGAAGAAAACATATTTTATCGATAATCAGTACCATTTTAACAGCAGATTATGTTCCTGCCATTTCAAAAATTGATAAAGCGATGGAATACATGATGGGAATTTTCAAACGAAAATCTTTGGTCTTTCTGTTTTCGGATTTTGAAGATGAATATGACTCTAAAATGCTGAGAGTAGCTTCCAAAAAACATCAGTTGTTGGGAATGAGAATTTATGACGAAAAAGACAATGAAATTCCGGATGTGGGCTATACCTTATTATATGATGCGGAAACCGGAAAGCAGGTTTGGGTAAATACTTCAAGTGCAAGATGGAGATATAATTTTGCCGAAGCCAAAAAGCAGAAACTTAAATCTTTAGAAGAAGATTTTGCCAACAGTTCAGCGAGTTTTATGAATATTAATACAGGTTCGGATTATTCGAGATTGCTGTATAACTATTTTCAGAAAAAATAAAAATAGACACTTTTTGTCATTGCGAGGAGGAACGACGAAGCCATCTTTTTTAATACAGATTCTTCCTTCGACCGAATGACAAAAACGACGTTAAAATTTAATAATAAAATTGAAAAAACTTTTATTTATATTTTGTTTTTTAATCTGTGCAAATGCCTTTTCGCAGATCCTTTCTTCCAGTGTTGAGAAGAAAACCATTGCTTTGGGAGAAGTGAACCACATCGTGATCACCATTAATAACCTGAACAATGAAAAAGTTTCGGCAGCTCGCGAAAATGAGTTGCTGCCTTTTCATTTCGAAGAAATTAAAGACAGTATCGCACAGACTCAGGATGTTTATTACAGAAGAATTGAATTTGCTGTTTTTGATGAAGGAAAATTTACCATTCCCGAACTGGAATTCAAAGTCAACGGAAAAGTTCTGAAAACAATTCCTTACGAAATTGATGTTATTAATACGGCTCAGAAGACCGACCAGATTAATGACATTATGAACAACAAAGAGGTAAAACTTGAAGCCACCGATTACTGGGAGCTGTATAAATTTTACATATTAGCCGCCATTGCGGTCATCTGTCTCATCATTGCGGTCATCATGTTCATAAAATACGGACGAAAACCAAAAGATTCGCCGGTTGTCGCCACAAATCAGACCTTGAAGGAACTGGATTCTCTCAAAAAGAAAAAATATGTGGAAAGTGGAAATTATCGTTCATTTTATGTTGAACTGATCGATATTTCCCGAAAATTCATCGCAAAACAATACCGCGTTCCGGCAGATGTTTTACTAACGGATGACCTTATTGATGTGATGAAGAAGAACAATACCATTTCTCAGGAAAATGAAAAAATAGTGGAAGACGTATTTTTAAGAGGTGATTTGGTGAAATTTGCGAAAACATTCCCGGATCAGACAACCATGGAAAAAGATTTTGCCGACATCAGAGATTTTGTAAAAAGATCCTCAAAAGATCTTGAATTTGAAAACTTGAGAAAGGATGCCTGATTTTGAATTTTACAGTCCGTGGTTTCTGTTGCTTTTCGCGCTGTTTATCCCTTTGTTATTCAGAGATGCGAGCCGGCAGAAAAGAAAAGGAATAAAAGTTCCTACGGTAAAAAATATGGGGGAAAGCGGTGGAATTCATTTCATTATGTTTATCCTGAGAATATCGAAGTACATTATTCTTTCTGCACTCATAATTGCGATGGCAAGACCGAGAACTTTTACGGTTTCTCAGGACAGAGACGATACAAAAGGGATCGATATCATGCTTTCTGTGGATGTTTCCCTGAGTATGCTGGCAAAAGATTTAACGCCCGACCGTTTAACGGCATTGAAAGATATTGCGATTAAATTCGTTAATAAAAGACCGAATGACAGAATTGGTCTGGTTGCCTATTCCGGAGAAGCATTTACCAAAGTTCCGGTAACTTCCGATCATCAGGTTGTTGTGGATGAACTGAACAATCTGAATCCTCTGGAATTACAGCCGGGAACAGCCATCGGAGAAGGACTTTCCGTTGCGGTTAACCATTTGAAAAACAGCAAGGCGAAAAGTAAAATCATCATTCTGATGACGGATGGTGTGAATACCATTGAAAATGCAATGCCTCCTGCAATTGCTGCGGAACTGGCTAAAAATAATGGAATTAAAGTATATTCCATCGGAATCGGAACGAACGGATACGCTTTAATGCCTACACAGACCGATATTTTCGGAGATCTTGTTTTTACGGAAACCGAGGTGAAGATTGATGAGCCTGTTTTAAAAGAAGTCGCACAAATGACGGGTGGAAAATATTTCAGAGCCACATCAAATACAAGTCTTGAAGAGGTGTATGACGAAATTAACCAACTGGAAAAATCTGATGTAAAAGTTGCCAAACTTTTCAATTATCAGGAATATTTTAAAATTTTCCTGTGGATTGCTTTGGGTATGCTGTTTTTAGACGCTTTACTGAGATGGGTGTTTTATAAAATTTTAAGTTAATGGATTGGTATTTAGGAAATTATTGGTTTTTATTATTGCTGTTGCTTTTGCCGCTGTTAGCTTCCTTTTTGATCCGTTTTCTGAAATGGAAAAAAAAGAAAAGAGAAATTTTTGCAGACAGCCAGTTCCATGAGCAGTTATTCGAGAAAAAATCCGGCTTTACCAAGTTTTTTCCAGCTCTGTATCTTTTCGGAACATTGTTTTTAATATTTTCGATTATCGATTTGTTAAGCGGTTCAGAAGAAATTAAAACCAGTCAGAAATTAAATAATGTCATTTTCATGCTGGATGTTTCCAACTCGATGAATGCTGAAGATATTAACCCGAGCCGTTTAACGGAAGCAAAGAATCTCATGCTTCAGACGATGCAGAAGATGAAAAGTGATAAGGTAGGAATGGTGATTTTTGCAGGACAGGCAACCTCCATCATGCCTTTAACCACAGATTACAGCTCGGCAGAAACCTACATCAGCGGAATCGAAACAAACTCCATGCAGATTCAGGGGACAGATTTTCTGAACGGGATGAAAATTGCTGCCGAAAAATTCAAAAATGTAAGCAAAGACGGAAGAAAAGTTGTTTTGCTGAGTGATGGGGAAGACAACGAAGGAAATGACGAAGCAGCGATACGACTGGCTAAAAAAGAGGGAATTATGATTACGTCTGTCGGAATAGGAACAGAAGAGGGAGCTCCGGTTCCGGAATATGTTTTCGGGCAGTTAATGGGATATAAAAGTGATATCAATGGACAGACTGTTATCTCGAAAAGACAGACGGAAGCACTTAAAAAAATGGCTGATGCAACAGGAGGAAGTTACATCGATGGTAATAACATCAACGAAGCACCGGACAGAATTTTAGACGCATTAAGAAAGAAAACCGGTTCATCTGAAACGATGGTGAAATCACAAAATGCCAATCATTATTACCAGTATTTTCTGGCAGTTTCTCTGTTTTTTTTCTTTCTGATTTATTTATTTAATCCTAAAAGAGATTTTAATTTATAATAATCCGGATACATTGTCTCATAACCAGACCATTACTTTAACCCAATTTTAACAAATAAGACACTGTTTATTAACATTTAAAGGAATAATTTTGCACATAATGAATACTAAAATCATTTTTTTATCGTTTATAATTGCTTTCATCTTTCCGGGAAATCTTTTCGGGCAGAAAAATTACAGGACTTTAGTCTATGAAGGCAACGAAAAATTCAACGGTAAAGATTATGATGGAGCGTCTGTAAAATATCTGGAAGCGATAAGAACCAACAGCAAAGATTTTACGGCGCACTACAATTTAGGAAACGCATTATATAAAAGCAAAAAATACGAAGAGGCAAAAGCAGAATTTGAAACGGCTCAGAAACTTTCTCAGACGCTTCCGGATAAAGCAGCCGCTCTTCATAATTTGGGGAATACTTACATGCAGATGAACAAGCCGGAAAAAGCGGCAGAATTTTACAGACAGTCCCTGAAACAAAATCCTTACAGCGAAGTAACAAGAAAAAATTACGAAATTGCCAAGCTGAAGGATAAGGAAAACCAACAGAAAAAACAACAGCAAAATAACTCCGGTAAAGGAAGCGGTGGTAAAGACCAACAGCAAAATGATGATCAAAAAGGAAAAGATCAAAAGCAGGATCAGGGACAAGGTCAGCAGAATAAAGGAAATGGACAGGGAAATGATCCCAACCGGAACCAGAATAATGAAGGCAAAATCCCTAAAGGTCTCGAAAATCAAATACTCAACAAAGTAAGCGACAAGGAAAAAGAAACCGCCAGAAGAATTTTGAATAAAAATTCTTATTCGATGCCCGAGAGCAACGAGAAAGATTGGTGATGCAGAACCGAATTATTTACATATTACTTTTAATGTCTTCCGTAATTTCTTACGGACAGGTAAATCTTTCTGTAACTCCGGATAAAACGACTTACAGCTCCAAAGAAATTGTCAATCTCAGTATTGTTCTTGAGGTAGAAGGGGCTGAATACAATCAGCAGACAAAACTTCGTCTCCCGGATTTTTCTAAATTCAATCTTATTGGTACCGGTTCACTGAGCAATGGATTTATAGATCCTGAAAGTAACGTTGCCGTTTCACAGACCATCACAAGACTTGCTCTTGAACCCAAACAGAAAGGAAAAGTAAAGATCGGATCTTTCCTGATTACCATTAATAATAAAATTTATAAAACCGAACCTTTTGACATTTTTATTAAGGATGTAGAAAAGAAACCGGTTGCAGCCAATAATGCTTCAAAAGATGTTTATCTCAATATGGAGATTAACGACCGTGAAGTGTATCAGGATCAGCCTACCATTGCCGTTCTGAAAGTCTATTCAAAAAACATGGATAACTTCAGAAGAGTAAGAAATATTCATCTTCCCGAACAGGACAATCTGGATGTTTTTCCGGTAAGCTTTACCAAATCTGAGATTGATCCTTCAGACACAGGAAATATGGCATCGCAGATTCTGGCTGTATTCATGGTATTCCCAAATGAAGCCGGTTATGTAGATATTCCGGGAGTTTCGGCTTCGCTGAATTCCTACGCGCACAAAAACAAACTCGTTTCCAATAAAGTAAAAATTAACGTTAAAAAACTTCCTGAAGGTTCTCCGGAATGCTTTAAAAATGCGGTAGGAAATTTCAATGTAACGGTTGCCAATACTTCAAAAGAAAAAGTTGAGGTTAAAAAACCAATGAATGTTCTTATAAAAGTAAGCGGAGAAGGGAATCTTAAAAGCATGGAGCTTCCCAAAATTGCGGAATCTCCGGATTATGAAGTTTTTGCACCCAAAATTACTTCGCGTGTCACGGTGGGAACGGAAGGAATGAAAGGGGAGGTTTTGGCAAATTATCTTGTTATTCCTAAAAAAGCGGGAGAAATTACGATTAAAACAGAGCATTTCGCATTTTTCGATCCTTCGAACAAGGAATATGTAGATCTTGGAGAACAGTCTTTAGCAGTAAATGCTTTTTCTCATGATCAGATCCTTGAATCCCGCACTGCGGTTGAGAAAGTGAATGAGTATACCAATACTTTTTTAGAAACGGTAAATACGCCGGTTTTAAAAACAACTTCATTTAAAGTAAAAGAAAAAAAGAAATTTCACTGGAATGTTCTTTTCATCAATATTGCGATTTTACTTTCGTTATTCGGGATGTATCTTCTGTTTAAAACGTGGCAGAAAAAAAACAGATTATCTAAAGAAACGAAGACTCCGATGGCTTTAGGTTCTGTTGCTGAAACAGAAAATGAAATCCGTGAAAAGTTTAAAACAGATATCAACGATTATTTTGGCTATTTGGAAAATCTTAAGGATAATGAAGATTATCAAAAGTTTTTTCAAACCTTCGATGAGCTTGATGAGGAAGTTAAAAAACAATATTCTGTAAATCCGGCTGATCATTTCGCTGAGCTGCTGGAAAAAGAAAAAGGCTCGTCAATTGCCGAAGAATACAGGAATCTTATTCAAAAAGTGCAGGTTGAAAAGTATGCCCCGATAAAATCTTCCGAAGGAATGGACGAACTTTTATCAGCAATCGTTAATTTGTATTCTAAGATTAGCAAATAATTAATTTATTTTCATATTTTTGCGAAATTATTAATTGCAAGGAAATGGAAATATTTAATGATTTTTCGATTAAAGAGATTGTTACCTGTTTTATGGTTCTTTTCGCAGTAATTGATATCATCGGTTCTATCCCGATCGTGGTAAGTTTACAGCAGAAATTCGGACAGATAGAAGCTGAAAAAGCAACGATTACCGCAGGAGCGATTATGCTTGTTTTCCTTTTCGTGGGAAACAAAATTCTGAAATTCATAGGTGTAGATGTTAATTCTTTTGCCATTGCGGGAGCTTTTGTGATATTTATCATAGCCCTGGAAATGATTCTGGGGATTGAGATCAATAAAACTTCCGAAGCAAAGGCTGCATCCATCGTTCCCATCGCGTTTCCGCTGGTTGCAGGAGCCGGAACTCTAACAACTACACTGTCTCTGAAAGCCGAGTTTCATGATATTAACATTATTTTTGGAATTATTCTCAACACAATTTTCGTATATTTGGTGCTGAAATCTGCAACGTGGCTGGAGAAGAAAATGGGCGATGCAACACTCGCTATTTTACAGAAAGTTTTCGGAATTATCCTGTTGGCGATTTCAATTAAATTATTCACCGCGAATTTTGCGCAATTGGTGCAGAATTACATTAATTTTTAAGAGTTATGCAGAAGTTTTATAAAGTATTTTTGGTACTGTTTATCGTGTTTATCGCAATTAATCTTTATGCTTTAGACTGGCAATCGGATATTTTGTCTGAGGATAACCTGAAGTTTGTTTTCTCAATAGCTTCAGCGGCAATAGGTCTTATTTTGCTTTTTGTAATGAATACATGGAGCAAAATTGGAGTAAGAAAATAATTGAAATACAATCTTATATAAAGCCTCTTTTAGTCTGAAGGAGGCTTTTTTATTTCTGCTTCTTATTTAATTTTAGCTTTCAAAATAATAAAAATCTAAAGTAAAGAGTTTTGTTCCTTTAGGAGCAGAATCTGTGTAGAAATAAGAATAAGTCTATTAATCAATCCGTAGGATTGATATCCATGATACGATACATTTTATAAAGATAGCGTTCCTACGGAACACCGAACGTCTTTCGAATATGATTTCTACACAGATAAAACTCTATAGAGTTTTCTAGCATTTTACTTTAAACAAATTGTTGAATCTTTTGCCTCTTCTTCGGTCAAATAAAATTTAAAGAAGTTTATTATTTTAAAATCACCAGATTTTTCAGAACAGCTTCCGATTTCAGCTCCGTTTCTTTCCATTCTTTTTCGGGATTGCTTTGTGCGGTAATTCCGCCGCCTACAAATAAATGAACCGCATTTTTATACAGTTTTGAACAGCGAAGATTAACAAAATACTGTACCGTTTCATCAGTCTCAATTTTAATATATCCTGCGTATAGTTCGCGCGGAAATTTTTCAATCTTCTGAATTTCTTCTTTACAGAAATCTTTCGGAATTCCGCAAACAGCAGGAGTGGGGTGTAATTCCTGAATAATCTGATCTAAGTTTTCAGGCTTAATTTGGGCTTTAAAATCGGTTCGGAGATGCTTGATGTTTCCCGAAATATGATCGTAGGTTTCAGATTCCGTTACGTTTTCAGAATACTGATTTAAAATATTTCTGATGTAGGACGTTACAGGTTTCTGTTCTTCAATTTCCTTTTCCGACCAGTTTTCAGAAACGGGAAGCGTTCCTGCGAGACTCATCGTTTCAAATTCGTACGTTCTTTTACTGAATTTTCCTAAAACTTCTGAAAAAGCACCCATCCATGAATTTCCGTTATTGATAAAAATATATCGGAATGCATTCGGATAGGATTGACAAAGATGATTAAAGCTTTCGTTCAGATTAATTTCTTCAAAATCTGTGAAAATTTTTCTTCTTGAATAGACCAGTTTAGGAAGCTGATTTTCTTTGATAACCGCAATTACTTTTTCAAGATTTTTTAAATATTCTTCCTTGGTTTCGGCTTCAAATCCACTTTTATCTTCAGATAAAATCTTACTTGAAATTGCTGTCTGATTAAAATTTTCGAGGTTTAATTCAATAATTTTTCCTCCAAAATCCAATCTTTCCAATCCATCAAAAGAATAAAAACTGATAGGGTTTTCGCCGGAATTTTCATCTGTGGAATACAGTTTTTCGTCGAATGGAAATTTGAAATAAATCATTGTTTGAAGCTTTTTAGAAAATCAGAGTCGGGAAATAATATAAGAAATTCCAACATTGATTTTTCTTTCTGCAAAGGTATTATTAGTCTTAAAAATCTCAAAATCAAAGTCAGGGTTTTTTAAGGAAATATTTTTGATGCTGTAATGCTGATATTCCGCAGAAATGATGAAACGTCGCAGCAATCTGTACTGAAGCCCCAAAGAAAATCCGAGATTGGTCTGTGTGCTTTTAAAATCCTCCAGTTTGGTTAAAGCGTCATTTTCAGGAGTCAGAAACTGCATTTTATAAGTCTGATTATTTAGTAAAATTCCTGCAAACGGACGGAAGTTTTTCCAGTTATACATCAGTTTACACTGAAGAGCAAATTCAAAATGTTCATTGTTAAATCGTCGAAATAAAAGTGCCTGATTATCTTTTGTAAAATAATATCCGTTCAGAAAGGTGTCTTCTTTGTTGGCATCAAGATCGAAGGATGAATTCCAGTAATACGCATTGGCAGAAAGCCAGACTAAAAACTGAGAATCGAAGAAACTTTTGAAAGCCCAGATTCCGAGATTTTCCCCGAACTGCGGTTTATTTTCTAAAGACCAGTTTGCACTTTTTATACCCAATCCGCCTTCAATTCCGTACTGAAAGGTCACCGGTTTTCGTAATCTTGCTCTTCTTGAAGCCCTCTGTTTGTCTATTTCCTGTTTGTATACATCCGTCACAAATTTCGTTTCCTGAACGGTCGGTGTTTTCATCACAACATCATTCAACTTGAATTTTAAAGGCTTCATAAGATATACGGTATCATAAACGACTACTTTTTCGTAGACGTAAACCGTATCAATTTTCTTTTTCCTGATTTTCTGTGCAAACGAAAAGTTAACACAAGCGATGAGAAAAAGAAGTATTATTTTTTGGAAGGACATATTCTGCTTTTCAATTTATTTTTCAATAAATACGGTGTCTCTTTTAATGATTTTTTTAACGACAATTATTTTCTGCGGAATTTCTTCAATGGTGTCGTTTGCAGCCGTTTTTTTTAAAACCGGTTTGCTTTTCAATCCTGTTTCATCGTCGTTTATTTTTGTTTTTGAAGTGTTTTTCTCTTCAATTATATTTGTTGCTGACTGATTTACAGCATCATTGTCTGATTTTTCTTTTTTATCGAAATTGATAGTTTCTAAATATTCTTTAGTCTCTTTATTTTTTATTTGACCTTTGTTTTTAAAAGTTGATGAAACTGAATCATGATTGTTTGAGAAAAAAGAATTCTTCGGATTTATAAAAAAAACGGACAGAATGATGATGATTAAAAACGTTCCTCCAATTATTATTTTCTTTTTCAGGCTTTTACCGGATGATGAAAATGCAGCATTATCAATTTTAAGATCGGAAGGAATCTGCAATTTTTTTGATGGCTGAATGGTAAAATCAGCAAATTTGCTTTTAAAAGTCTGCGCCCAAAGCAATCCGCCAAGTCCGAAAACAACAAGCAGTTGCGCCATTTTTTTCTTTGGAGTATTTTTTTTGACGAAATTCTTCATCAGATAATTCTGAACCGCTTTTTTAGCTCTTAAAAGGTGAGATTTTGATGTGTTTACGGTAATTCCCAATAAACCGGAAATTTCTGCATGAGAATGATTTTCAATAAAATACAGATTGAAAACGGATTTGTGATGGGATGGAAGACTGTCGATAGAAGACAGCAGTTCTTCACTGGTGAAGTCGTAAACGAAAACGTTTTTTTCTTCTGATAAATGATGGTCCATTTCTGAATAGGTATCTGGGATTTCCGAAGGTTCTGTAGTTACAAAAGCATCTTTGCTGTGTTTGCGGATGTGTTGCAGTGCATTATTTACCACAATTTTTTTCAGCCAGGCAAAGAGAGCCTTTTCGTCATTCAACTGATCGTTTTTCTGGATTGCGGTAATAAAGCTGTCCTGCACGATGTCTTCTGCCGTGTAAATATCATCAATATATCTTCTGCATATTCCCAGAAGTTTCGGGGAATAATCGAGATAGATTTTCTGCCAGTTGAAGTTGCTGTTTTGCTTCATAATTTAATTCGCGGCAAATAGTAGGTTTTTATTTACCGGAAGTATTATTAAAATTTTTTGATTATCCGTTATTAATCATAATGCTTAATTTTTATGCAAAGGATCGCTAAGATTCTTTTATATACTAACTGTTTTCAAGTTCGCAAAGGCGTTTCACTCAGCAAAGAACTCAAAGATTTTCAATTATGACCAATTACGGGCAATATATAAAATTTTGATCTTTTCAAGATAAAGTTAAATCTTTATATAAATGAACAAGGTCATTAAAAAATAAATTTAAAGTTTTCATGGTTATTATTTTCTTATAAGATGCAGAGAAAATAAAAGGTTGCAGCAGGAAAATAAAAAAAGCTCAAATTTTTTTTGAGCTTGGTATTTTTTAGTGAAAATTAAATCTTATCGGTTGATGATATTGTTCGTCATCGTGGTATGATTGATGAGCTGACCTTTTTCATCGCGGATCTCAATTTCTGAAACATGCATCGTTTTTCCTTTTCGGATAAATCTTGCAACGGCTGTTACGATTCCGTCTTTTTTGCTTCTTAAATGGTTGGAATTGATGTTGGTTCCCACTCCGAAATATTTTGTACCATCAATAAAAATATTAGACAGGCTTGAACCCATGGTTTCTGCCAAAACACAGCTTGCGCCACCGTGCATAATTCCGAAAGGCTGATGAATTTTTGGTGAAACAGGCATGGTTGCAGTTAATGTTTCATTGTCAACATCAATATCCGTGAATTTGATATCCAGAGTTTTTGCAAATGTTTCTCCGCCCCAGTTATTGATGAATTCTAATATTTCTTTCTTGCTTTTATCTTTTATGAACATATTTTTTAATAATGAATAATAAGTAATTGGTAATGAGTAATTTTGATAGCTTCTAGCTTCTAGCTTCTAGCTTCTGGCTTCTAGCTTCTGGCTTCTAGCCTCTGGTTTCTAACTTCCATCTTCCAGCATCTAGCTTCCATCTCCTAAACTTTCGCCTCAGTATCATTTCCCATGATATTCGGGTTCCAGTTTTCCGGGATTTTAGGAACAATATCATTTTTTATGTAATAATCCTGAATTTCCTGCATAATTTCTGTAAACGGTGCAGATGCAATTCTTTCGTAGGGAATGGTATAGCCAAGATAAATGATTTTTCTTTTAAAATCTCCGGCCGCGAGAACGATAGGAACTTTAGCCGCTAAAGCCATGTGATAAAAACCTTTTCTCCATTTCGGAACCCAGCTTCTTGTTCCTTCGGGAGTGATGACCAGACTAAAATCGTCTTTTTCAAACTGTTTGGCTACGAAATTCACCAGATCATTCTTCTGGCTTCTGTCGATCCCGATTCCGCCCAGACCTTTTACAACGCTTCCGTACCAAGCTTTGGTGTGTGCATCTTTGATGATGATTTTTAATGGTTTTTTCAGAGACCAGTAGGAAAGATTTCCTAAAATATATTCCATGTTGTGCGTGTGTGGCGCGACTACAAGAATACATCTGTTCAGAACGTTTTCGTCGCCCTGAAGAACGACTTTCCAGCCCATTAATTTTAGCAGCAGTTTGCCGATCAGCTTTCTCATATAGTTTTAGATTAAAAACAAAAAAGTATAACCAAAGTGGTTATACTTTACAAATATATTGAAATATTATCGCTCTTAAAACAGACTGCTGATTAAATCAACAATTTTCATTACAATTTCTAGTGCCAGTTGTACCATGATTATTGAATTTTTATTGAGTGTTTTGGTTTTAATTTTTTACTACACAAATGTAAAGATTTTTATTAACATAGCGAACAAAATCTTTATATTTTTTCGTTTTCAGTGAGAGAAGAAGAGTGTGAATTTCAAACGGTTGTGTTATTCATTCACACCTTCTGCCACTCTCTGCAGTTTAGTTATTTGGTTTGTATGGAAATTTCGTTTTTACCTTCGTCTACCTTGAAGTCGATGTTGGCTCCCTTCATCTTTTTGATGCTGCTTTTCATGGAATCGATTACCTGATCTGCCTTATTGCTCGGAACTTTTTTTCCGTTAACGATAATGCTGTCTTCATCATCAGAGTTGTATTCAATAGTAGAACCGTTTACGGTAATTTTATTTTTTTCGATTTTGATGTTTCCGTCTTCGTCTCTTTCCTGATCGTCATCATTAATTCCGTCTGCGTTAAGATCTCCGTTGAAGCTGATTCCGTCTTTTTTTACAGGGACCACTACGGTTTTCAAAGGAAGTACCAGTTCATAATCGATGCTGTAATCTCTGAAACGGTGTTCGTAAGGATATTTGATGTAGTTCGGAAGAACAATTCTGTTATTTACCACTTCTACAGGAACGCTTACATTTAACGGAAGATTGTATCCTTTAGCTTCTTTTTTGATGATTAAATAAGGCGTTTTGATGTCTGCTTTTCTCGTTACATCCACATGCATCCAGTCTCTTTCGTATACAGAAACTTTGTCTGAATAAAGATCATCATCGTATCCTTTAAAGTTCTGAGGAATAGAAACCTGCTTGAAATCTACATAGATACTGTCTGACTGTGTGTTGATCGCAATTTCTTCTGTATCTTCTTTATGACCTTTCAGGAACATTTCTTTTTTTGCCATTCCAATTCCAAAAAATGTTCCGAGACATATTTCTGTCAAGAATAAAGCGCCTAAGACCCAACCGATATTTCGCAACTTTGTTTTTGGCGAAAAGATTTTAATACTAAGTAAACTGAAAAGGACAGCAGGAATCAAAGATCCAACAATAATTAATGCTAAGAATACATTGTACAGTCCATCATTATCAAGAAGAAATTTCATTTCATCAGCTCCAGGAAAGTTTGAATCAATTCCAAAAAGTCCAAAGACTACAAATACACCTATAATACTACTTACAGCCATAAAAGCGAAGAAGATTCCAATAATATATTTTAAAACATTCCAGATTCCGCTTCCTGCATTGCTGATGTAAGGCTTGTTTTCAGTGTAGATTTCACCTGCTCTTGTTGTTGTCTCATTAGCGAATTGTACAATTTTGCTAGATTCTTCCTTTAAATTGTCAAAGTTTAATGGTTTTCCCTTCATTTTCAAAAAATCTGATGCAGTCTCTGCTTTAGGTAAAACTGCCCAAAGAATAAAATATAAAAGGACAATTAAAAACGAAGATCCAGGGGCAACCCAAAGAAAAAGAAATGCACCCACCCAAATTAATCTCATCCAAGTAATGTCCATACCAGAGTATGCAGCTAAACCTGCGCAAACACCGGCAATTTTTTGTCTTTCAGGATCACGGAACAATTGTTTTTTATCAGAATATTCGGTTCCTGAAGTGTTTGTTCTTTTGGTATTTTTTTCAGAATAATAAGCTTCTTCCTGCTCTTCGATTTTTTCAGGGCTTCCGATCTGTGCAATTACTCTTTCTACATCCGAGTCGTTAATTACCTCACGTTTTGCCATAGAATCTTTGAAGATTTCTACCATTCTGATTTCTATGTCATGCATTACCTCATCTGCTTCCGAAGCATCCAGAGAGCTTCTCAGAGCATTCAGGTAATCGCTAAGTTTTATGTATGCGTGTTCTTCTATGGTAAAAGAAAAACCTGCGAGTCCTATTGAGAGTGTCTTGTTCATAGCTTTGTTTTTAATTTTTTTGAGTGATTTGGTTAACTGAATTGGTTAATTCGTTCCAGGTGTTTTGAAGTTCATCTAAAAATAATTTACCTTTTTCGGTAATCTGGTAATATTTTCTCGGAGGTCCTCCTGTAGATTCTTCCCATCTGTATGAAAGAAACTCTCCATTTTTTAATCTTGTTAAAAGAGGGTAGAGTGTTCCTTCTACAACATCCAGTTTTCCTTTTTTCAGTTCATCGATTAAGTCGGAAACGTACATTTCGCGATGATTGATGAGACTTAAAATACAGAATTCCAGAATCCCTTTTCGCATTTGCGCTTTGGTATTTTCAGTATTCATCTTTAATAAGTTTTGTTAATTAGTTACATAATTTTCGAAACCCGGAACCTAGCTAGTTGTACCTGTTTCGATTTTACATTACAAAGATATGTAATTAAAATGGTATTATGCAATACAAAGTAGTGAAAAAATACAAATAAATAGGTTAACTAATTGATAATCAGTTTAGTTATTTTTAATGAGAAATTTTATATAATGAGAATTTTATGAAAATCAGATCATATTTTTAACAATTTTACCTTTTAGGCTCAATGTTCTTAAAGTAACCAAAGCTTTTTTCTTTAATTCTTTCTGATATGATACGAAACTGTAGTTTTTGTAGAATCTACGGACGATAAGTGCCATTTCCATCATAGCAAAGTGTTCTCCGATGCAAAGTCTGGGACCAGCTCCGAAAGGGTAGTAAGGGAAGTTCTTGGCATTTTCATCATCAAAACGTTCAGGAATAAAAGAATCGGGATCATTCCAGTACTTCGGATTTCTGTGCAGACCCGTAATATAAAGGATTATTAAAGTTCCTTTTTTCCATGAATAGTTTTTAAAACTGTCGTCTTCCAGAGCCTGCCGGTCGATTGCCCATGCCGGAGAATGCAGTCTCATTGCTTCTTTAATGATATTTGTGGTGTAAGATTTTTTCATTAAGCTTTCTGTTCCAAAAGCATTTTCACCTTCTGCTGCAATTTCAGCTCTTAGTTTTTCTTCGGCCTCAGGATTTTGGCTGATCTCGAAAAAGATAAAACTTAAAGCATTGGCAGTGGTTTCGTGTCCTGCAATGAAAAGAATGAGCATTTCATCAATTAGCTGTTCATCAGACATTGGAAGCTGTGTGTCTTCATAACGTGCCTGAATAAGCATATCCAGCAAATCATTTTTTTCTTCACCTGAGCTTCTTCTTTTATCCAGAACATTTTTAATGATATTTTTCCCTTCATTATTTTTTTTCATTATTTTATCCATTATTCCAAGACTTTTTATCACTTGCGTATACAAAGGTATTCTTACTTCTTTGGCAAAGACTTCCTGAACTTCGGTAATGATTTTTCCCAGCTCTTTCACACTTTCCTCATCAATATCCGAACTGAAAAGTGTTTTCGCAACAATGTTGAAAGCGAGTGTGTGAAAAAAATCATATAAATCAGTTTCCGGCTCCTGAGGAAAATTCTGAAATGCTTTATCAATTTCATCCTCCATAATGCCGATTAAACCGGAGATTTTGATCTTACTGAATCCCGGCTGGATGAGGCGTCTCTGTTTCAGCCAGTCTTTTCCGTTATTGGTAAGCAGTCCTTTCCCGAGATATTTTCCTAACACAACCGATTGTATATCAGATTTAGAATAGTTTTTATGGTTTTGTTTTAGAACATATTCAATAAATTCCTTATCCTGAGAAAAGATAAAATCAGTATTTGTTACACTGGCTTTTAGATGGAAAGTGTCTCCGGCAATGTTATGATTTCCGCTGATGACTTTTAAGGGATTATTTACACCATAAAAAAGAGAGTACAGTTTTCTTTTTCCTTTAATTTCTGTAGGATAATTGTAATTTGGAGTCATGTAGAATATTTATAATAAAAGTAATACTAATCTGTGAATTAGAATAGGTTTAAAGCTAAAAGTCTTATTTTTGTATTGCCATTTTACTCGCTTTAATTTTATGCTTTTTTAAATTTTAACCATAAAGCAGACGAAAGATTTATCATAAACTCATTATCAAAATAAACATTATTCTCGTAAGCATAAAAGTCTGGGATCTTTTTAATTGATATTTTTTTAGAAATGTGAATCTTTTAAATGAAAAATTGTCAAAACTTTTTTTAAGTGATTGAGAAATAGATGGTCTCGAAATAATTATATACAATGAAAATACAAAAAGAAATCGATTTTATTCTGGCTGTTGATGCCCTGAAAAACGTACAAAGAAGAAATTACAATGCAGACGATTCACGAAGAGAAAATACGGCGGAACATTCATGGCAGATTATTATTCTGGCGCAGATCCTTTTCCCATATGCAAAGAACAGAGCAGATATCGATTTATTAAGAGTAATCAGAATGTTGTCTATTCATGATCTGGTAGAAATTGAAGCAGGAGATACTTTCTTATTTGATGAAGCGGCAATGGCAGGTAAATTTGAAAGAGAGAAAGTTTCAGCTCAGAAAATTTTCGGAATTTTAGATGAACCGCTGCGCTCTGAATTTTTTAATCTTTGGCTGGAATTTGAGGAAGAGCAGACTCCTGATGCAATTTTTGCCTGCGCAATCGATCGTATTATGCCTTTTATCTTAAATTCCCACACTTCAGGAAAGAGCTGGACAGAAGCCGGCGTTACAGAAAAGCAAATAAGAAATATGCTGGAAAATGCCATTGTAAGAGCTTCCGATGAACTGGGAGAGGCTTTTCAGTTGCTGCTGCTGAAGAATCTGGAAACTGAAAAGGTATTGAAATAGAAAGGTTTCGGCGGGCAAAGCCCGCCGAAACCGCTTTAAAGAACATTGAAAATATAGAGTTCCGGCGACCGAAGGTCGCCGGAACCTTTTTTATAATATTTGAATTGGCTTCTTGAATTCATCAATCGCTACAAAAGTAAAATCTCCTACGATTGCTCTTTCTCTTTCATACGAATACATCTGTTCCGTGAAAATTTCCACATTTACTTTCATACTCGTTTTTCCGACATGAACCACTTTTCCAATCAGTTCAACAATGGTTCCGGCAGGAATAGACCTTTTAAAATCAATTTTATCGCTGCTTACGGTTACCACACGTTTTCTTGCAAATCTGGTGGCAGCAATAAAAGCCACTTCATCCATCAGTTGCATTGCTGTACCTCCGAAAAGCGTATCGTAATGATTGGTTGTGTTCGGGAAAACCGCTTTGAAAATTCGGGTTTCAGATGCTTCAATTCTTTCTTCTGTAGTCATATATCATTATTAATTAAAGCGAGATGAAAAAATAGAAGAACAATAGAAAAAGCAGAGACAGAAATCTCTGAGTATCCATTAGATCAACAAACTTCAAATCGCGAAAGTTTTTTGTTATGAAGAAAAAGGCAGGTCTCCTGACTTGTAACATCTTTATTCCCTTCCCATGAATTACACAGTGGATTTTTTTTATAAAGACTTTAGTTACTTACAGTTGCGCGACAGTTCGTGATTTTCACACGATTCCCTTTTAATCTGCAGTTAAGCAAAACCAGTTTCCTGAAAAGTCACAGCCTGGAAAAGAGTCCATACTCATGCTTTTCGGGTACAAAAATAATGATAATTAATGAATTATTCAGGAGTTTTATAAATGATCTGGCTTTCAGCTTTTCCCTGTTTGATCGTCCAGATTGTTGTATAGCGGTTTTCACCGGAGCCATTTATCATATAAAGAAAAATATGATCGTTATCGATGGCGGTTACACCCACGTTATTGAAATCCATCGTTGGCTGAAACATATTTTTAATAGCATCTCTTACAAAAACAGAACCTCTTCCCGGTTGCTGAACGCGTACAGATTTTATTTCGGTTAAACCTTCAGGCAATTCCTTTCCTACGCCCCAGGCTTTTACTTTGTCAACTTTAGTAATGTTTCCATTGGCATCTTTTTCCTGCTTCTTAATGTGTGCATAAGAAGGGTAAACGTCAATAATAACCTTTGTTCTTTGGTTTCCGGGAATTTTAGGATTAGTGTCGTCTGTAAAGATCAGAGATTTTCCGTTTTTCGATTTTGAAGGTGTAAATTTTGGTAAATTATCTACAAAAACCACACGGTTTTTATTAACCATACCTTCTTTGGTGATGCTGTCGTATCGTACGAAAGGTTTTTCTGTATCCTCTTTTTCAGGATATTTTATCCAGATCCATTCTGTTTCTCCCGGAGCAGGTTTTTCATAAATAAAAACATCTCCTGTTTTCATACGGATCTTATCAACGATTTTTCGGTAATCGTCTTTATGAACACGCACCATGGCATAACCTTCCTCAGCTTTTACAACACCGAAAGGAACTTTATTCTGACCTTTCGCCAATGCAAAAGAAAAAACACTGAAAACTGAAAGATAAAATGCTTTACGTAGAGACATCATCATGAAATTTTTTGACGCTTCAAATATATAAATTAAAATTTGTTTAAACTTTTCAAAAATATAAAAGTAAACTGATTAATTTAAACTTAAAAAGCCGTCATGAAACCTTTGTACTGGTTTTCTGTATATATTCACTTGGAGTTACCCCTTCTATTTTTTTAAATACTTTATTAAAAGTTGACTGATTCTTAAATCCTGCTTCAGAATAGATGTGCATCAAAGTCATCGTTTTCAGTTCATCACTATGAAGTTTATTCTTTACGTATACCACACGATGTGTGTTGATGTAATGATTAAAATTATCGAATCCGTTGATTTTTATGGCTTTGGAAATATAATTGTTATTCACTTTAATTGTACTACTGAGCTCGGAAATCGTTAAATCTGCATTTCTGAAGAGTTTATTGCCAATTACCTCATTGTCTATTTTCTCAAAAATATTTTCAGCAAGTTGCAAATCTTTATCAGCAACAGGAGCAGCAGTCTGAGAAACCTTTTTCTCTATAATTACCTCTTTACTCTTTATATTTTGAATCAGGCTTTTATAATATGTTCCTAAAAATATCTGTATAAGGTTAACAGTAAATATAAAAGCGTCTGTAAGGTTTCCCTTCTTAAGATCATTAAAAGGATACCCGAAATAGTCGTTTCCGGCAAATATGCAGCAAAAACTTATGAGAAAAATAGCATATACCGTGAAGATAACCACTTCTTTTTTCGAAAAAAAGATATTTGCCCAAAAGGGCAGGGCTACAATCCATATTAAACTGCAGACTGAAATATTCCAGAACCTGAATACTATAAACAAGTTGTAAAGAGGCATTACAAGAATGAAAACCTTCACGACTTTAAGAAGGTCGTAATGATTTCCCAATATGTAAAAAGGAAGGAGTAATGAAAAAAAACCTCCGATGAGGTAGTAAACCATTATCGGATCTTTCATGTAAAATGAAAAAATCAGGATGCATGTAATAAAAGTTACAGCCAGTACATAAATATATCGGTTAGCGAGTTCTCTTTTCAGATCCAGCACTTCAATTTCAGTATTTTTTTTCCCCATAATATTCTAATATAATATAATTCAGAAAATCATTTATAAAATATATTGATTATCAGTTTTTTATATTAGTTGCAATGAAAAGTCATTTATCATTTATCTCTTGTTTTCTACTCAAAAATGTGACTCTATATTTGCAATTTGTTTTTCAGTTAGCAAAATTACAATAAAAATTTAATCTTTAAATATTGATAATATAAATATCTGATAACCCCCTTTAAAAACATATATTATGACGAACAAAAAAAAATTATTTCTTCTCATTGCTATTTCTGTTTTGGGATTTAAATCTTTCGCTCAGGTTGGTATTAATACCACAAAATCGCAAGGTGTATTCCATGTAGACGGAAAATCTTCTTCTGCCACAACCAATGATCCGGATAACGCACCAACAGCTTTACAGTCTTCCGACGACTTTGTTGTTAAGAGCAATGGAAGTGTAGGTATTGGTACAGTAACTCCAGATGGTTCTGCTATACTGGATATGAATGTGGATCAACTTTCTTCAGGAAGCAAAAAAGGACTTCTTATTCCAAGAATGGCTTTAACATCCAGAACGGATATTACAACAATTCCGAATCCGGCAACAGGATTATTGGTGTATAATTTAGGAACAAATTCAGGATTTAGCTATTCCGGGTATGTTTACTGGAACGGAAGCGAGTGGCGTCTTATGGAAGACACTTCTCCGGTAGGTGCAGTTGCTGTTTTAAACTGTAATGCTGCTGCATTGGATCCATCGCAGTTAATTGATGGAAATACGCCTACTGCAATTACTTCAGGAACTGTGATGAAAATTCCATACTCCGGAGCAAACGGCGGTCAGTATAGTGGAATTACATTATATTCAGTAGGAAATCCGGGAGTTACGGCAACCATTACCGGCGGAAAGCTTGAGGTTGGATCCGGTTCTTTAGCATTTGCAGTACAGGGAACTCCTATTGCTTCGCAAACGTCACCGGTGGGAATTACATTTGATCTGACTCCTTTTATTACCGCAAATTCCGGACTTACAGGCTGTAGCTCTGTTACTGTAGGAACTCAGGTGAATGCTGATATTAAAACAGTAGCGGTTATGGATTATATGAAATTTGTAACAGATCCGGACACGGGAGTAAAAGGATTTGTAGTAGAAGCAAAGACACCGGATGGTCTTTACACAGTAAAAGTTTTTATGAGACACTCTATTCAGAATGCTACCGCTACTGCTACCAATAACACAACTTCTACTGCAAGTGGAGCAGAAAACAACGTACTGTTGCGAAATAACTCCAGTACATCCAAAACCATTATGTGGAATTACTCTACATTTTATGGAGGACAGATTACTGATGCCGGAGGAAGTTTAGTAGTTCCGTCACAAACTCCGGGTGGTGGAGACGGAAATACATGGAGATCATTATCCACTTCTAATGCAGGCGCTTGGGGAAATCCGGGGATTTATAACGCATTTAATAGCGGACCGGAATATCGATACTATTCCTGGATTGATACTTCCACAACCTCCAAAGTAGCTTACACTGCAACTGTAATGGCAGGGATGGATCCTTCGGCTACTGCAACAGAGGTAACCAAACAAAAAGTTTTTATTAAAATCGAACAGATTACAGGACAATAGTAAATATAATACACATTGATGAAAAATGAATTTCAAGGACATCCATATTGGTAAGTTTATTGAAATTAAGGTTACAGAATGTGGGATGGAAATTTCCCACATCTGTAATTATTTTAATTTGAAAGAAGAAGATATATACAAAATGTTCAGCTCGTCGCATATAGACTGTACTGTTCTGCTGAACTGGAGTAAACTTCTTAATTATGACTTCTTTAGACTTTATACTCAGCATTTAATATTTTACGCGCCTCCGTCTTCAAATCTGAAACCACAGTCACAGACTAAACATAAAGTATTGAAATCAAACTTCAGAAAAAATATTTATACTCAGGAAATTATTGATTTTATTCTCGAATTGATGGAAGAAAAGAAACTGTCAAGACATGAAATCTACGAAAAATATAAAATTCCAAGCACAACACTATACAAATGGATATCAAAGAGAAAAAAATAAAGAAAACAACTCCGGACTATAAACAGATATATCAGGATCTTATTACAATGAAATATCCTGAAAAACTTCAGCAGTGCGAACATATACTCAGAAAAGAAGAGCTGGGTTTTCTGGATGTTTTAGAAGTTAATAATATTTTAAAACCCAATAAGGCAGATCAGAATTTAAAATCATATGATAAATCTACCATTTTAAAAATTCTGGATTATCAGAAAAAAAATAATTTAAACAATACTGAACTGGCTATTAAGTTTAAAATGAGCAGAAATACAGTGGGAAAATGGAAAAAAATATTCTTCTGAATTAATCTGAATAAGAGATCGGAAGATAACCTTTATCTTGTAATTCTCTTAAATCCTTAATCTGACTTAAATAACAATCAGAAAGAAGATAAATTTCATCTGAAACATCTAAAACTTCCTTATAGCGATGATCTGAAATAATAATTCCTTTCTGTCGCGATTGATCCTTAATCATCTTCTGAATTTCAACAATCATTTTTGGAGATAAAGCGTTAAAAGGTTCATCCAGAAGAATAAACTTTGAATCGGAATATAAAATTAAAAGAACCTCAATAATTTTCTTCTCACCGCCGGAAAGACTTCCAGAAGTATCATTTAAAAAAGGTTTTAACAAATCTGATCCAATGAGCTGATCTGCATTTTCTTTATTACAGAAAAGTGAGATCAGTTTTTTAATTTTTACACCCCTTGGAAGAAAAGAATGCTGAGGTAAATAAGCAATCCTTCCTTTCCTGTCCATTTGGTTTTGTAAAATTTTATCATCCACTCTTACAAACTGAGAATCGCCTTTCTCTGTTCCGAAAATAATTTTTAAAAGAGTAGATTTTCCCGTACCGTTTCTTCCCAGCAATCCGATAATCTTTCCTGTTTCACAACCCATGTAGGTATCTCTCAGAATTTTCTTTTCGTTAAAAGATTTTGTAACACTGTCAACATGCAATTTGCTCATATCAATTTTGTAATCACATTAACAATTACCCCTGCTGAAAAAGTGAAGATCCAAAGAAAAACTTTTGAAAACCCGAAATTGGCAAAGAAAAAATATTCATTTTTAAATCTTAATTCATAAATCAGATAATGAAAAGCCGGAAAAAATACCAAAAAACACAATCCGAAATTGTCAGCCGTAAAACCAAGTAGGGCATTCATCAACAAAGAAAATAGAACAGCAGGAATCAATAATTTTACATAGAAAATCCATAGAATCCTTATATTTTTAACCATATATCTGTTTAAACTAATTTTGAATTCAACCAAAGTTACATCAATTGATTATAAAGCTTTTACTAAAATATCTTAAGCTCTCAAAAGAATAAAAATCTGAAATTTTTTAGAAACTGATAACCAAATATCGTTAAATTTTCTCCGGATCTTTTTTTGACAAAAACAGATAAGAATAGATTCCAAAGAAAACAAAAACAACTGAAAATACAGCGGCAGCAATATAAAAAGCATCTCCGAAACTGTACGCAATATTTATTTTTCCATCCATTCCCATTCCTGTGGTATGTTCCATATCTTCCATTTTAGCTTTAAAACTCAGATAAAATCCTAAAAACCCAAGAAGTCCGGTTAAAGAAACCCCAAGATGATAAAGATACTTGTTTCGTATGGTTTTCATCAGTTGCACAGCAATTCCCGCAATCGCCATTAGAAAAGAAAGAATAACAAACGGATTTGGCGAAATATCACCTTTGTCACTTTCTTCCTGAGAATCATCTGATGACGTTGAATGATCTTCCTGATTGCTTACGGAAGATGCATAAGGAGAACTTTTTTTAATGCTTTCTCTCATTCTTTCGTCCATTTTTTGCTTAGAAACTCCCGTTATCAGATCAGTTCCCTTTACAGACATCAAAGTAACATTGCCACATTTCACAAGGAAAAAGGGAAATAAAAAACAAAGGATAATTACAGTATAGCTCGGTATCGGCAGAAAGTCGGACAGCATTTTTAAGTTCTTCATAAATTATTGTTTGGGGTAAAAATATAAAATTTAAAATAAAAGAGCGTCCTGAACAGACGCTCTCATGAGATATTTTGTAAGTACATTACTCTTTTCTGAGTTTTGCTTTTACATTGTTTTCTGTAATCATTCTTCGTAATCCGGTAATCTCATCCTTCGTAAAATACTTTTTCGGGACCATATTCATTGTCTGTGCGCTTTGGTAGATCAGAAACCATTCTTTATTTTCCTTCACTTTATAAACCGTATTCCATGCAAATTCTGCATCAAAAGTTTCTCCTTCTGTACGGATTTTCTCTTCCGTAAAAATATATGTAATATTTTCCTGAATCTTTTTATTGGAGCTGAAAGCAAATTTCAGCCGTAAAAAAGACCGGATCACGATAAACAGAAACATAATTCCAAGCCACATTGAAGCTGAAAGCAAAATTTCCTGTTCAGAATTGCCATCTGCAAACAGTTTTACAATAAAGAAAAGCACAATCAGCAAAGGAAAAGCAATAAGCCTTATTAAAGAACTTTTGAGATGAAACATCAGAAAATCCTTAAAACTGATATGAGTTTTTACCGTTATCATTTAAATTCTTTCCAGTTCGTCTGCGTCAATCGTAGTTTTGAATGTTCCGTAATTCACGATCACTTTATTTCGCGAAATCTTTTCAATCGTTCCCACACTCGTGCTGCCGGAAATACGGACACGTTGCCCGACTTTCATCCAAAGAGCGCGGTCGGTTTTGCGTTTTTCCTCCAGTTTTTCATTGGTTTCCGTAATTTTTTCAATCACTTCTTCCTTTTTAAGCTGTTGGGTAATCTTTCTTTTTACAACCTGAAGACGTTTAGATTCATCTTTATCCGCACCCAGTTTTCTGAATTTTTCCTGCTCAAGAATTTTTACAAAATCTTTTACCACATCTTTTCTGGATTTTCCTTTTACATAGCTGTCGATAAAAGCCTCAATTTTGTTCCCGAACTGCAGTTTACGGTGCTCTTCTTCATATAATTTCTGGAAATTGAATAGCTTCTGCTGAAGCTGTTCATTCAGTTTCTGAAGGTTATCGCGCTTATCTTCTACAGATTCCTTTCTTTCGGCAAGATCGGTTTTAAGCTTTTCCACTTCATATTTTTCCTGCTGAAGTTTTACAATCGTTTTATCCAGATTTACAATATCATGTTCCACCTTTTTCTTGGCAGAATGAATAATGAATCTCGGGATTTTATTCTTTTCCGCCACCTCAAAAGTAAATGAACTTCCCGCTTGTCCCACTTCCAGTTTGTACATCGGTTCCAGCGTTTCTTCATTGAATAGCATTGCGGCATTCTGGGCATTCGGAAGCTGTTCTACAACAAGTTTAATATTGGTGTAGTGCGTCGTAATGATCGCAAAACTTTTTTTGTCATAGAAAAACTCAAGGAAACTTTCTGCTAACGCACCTCCCAGTTCAGGATCGGAACCTGTACCGAATTCATCGATTAGTAAAAGCGTATTCGCTTCAGCTTCACGAATGATTCCCGACATTTTCTTCAATCTTGATGAATACGTCGAAAGGTGATTTTCAATCGACTGATTATCCCCAATATCGGTCATGATCTTATCAAAGAAAAACATTTCCGATTTTGGATGGGTTGGAACCAGAATTCCGCTCTGGATCATCAGTTGAAGCAAACCAACTGTTTTCAGCGTAATGGATTTTCCTCCCGCATTCGGTCCGGAAATACAGATGATTCTGTTGTGTTCCGTTAAACTCAGCGTTTGAGGATAGATCGTTTTATTTTCCGCTTTATTTCTTAAAAACAGCAAAGGATGGAATGCTTCTCTTAATCTTAACGTTTTATGGCGGTTGATTTTTGGTAAAACACCATTGATGAGTTCTGCAAATTTAGCCTTCGCTCTCGTTAAATCAAGATCGAAAATATACTTCTGATATCTCCAGAGCTGAGGTTGGAATTCCGCCAGTTCTGCGGTAAGCTGTCTTAAAATCTTATCAATTTCCTTTTTCTCTTCCTCCTCACTTTCACGAAGTTTGAAATAATGCTTTACTACGGAATCCGGCTGAATATAAGTGATGGAACCTGTTTTTGAAAGTCCTAAAACCCTTCCCGGAACTCTTCTTTTGAATCCCGATTTTACCGCTAAAACTCTTTGGTCATCAATAATCGTTTCGCGGATATCATCCAGAAAATCACTCTGTCCATAAGTCGTTAACGCACGGTTGAAGTTTTCCTGAATCGCTTTTTTCGCGTGCTGAATTTCACTTCTTAATCCTTTTAAAACAGGAGAAGCTTCGCTTTTAACCTCACCGAAACGGTTGAACACTTTATCAACTTTATCAATAATCTCTTTTCTGAATTCCAGAACAGAAACATCTTCCATGAGAGTAGGGAAGGTTTCCGGCATGGTCGGGAAGAACTTCTGCAGTTTCCCGATTTGCTCCGTGATGGTTTTGATTTTGATGAAAGCGCTGTTTTCCAGGCGGTAATTTTCGATCAGCATAAGCTTCAGCTCACTTTCGATATCTTCATATTCATCAAACGGAATTGCATTTGAACTTTCAAAACTCGAAAGATATTCGGAAGTTTTTTTCAATGAAAGTTCTGCCTCGTCTATTTCCATCGGACGAAGTTGAAGAATTTTTTCTCTTGTTTTCGGAGAATACGCAAAGGGAGAAATTTCCGCGAGCAATTGCGGAAACTCTAATTCGTTTAAATCTTCTTTATTTATATACACAGTGCAAAGATAATTAATTTGAAAATGAAATAATTTGAGAATTTGAAAATGATTTATTGATTTGATCTCTTTTATTAATATAAGCTTCGGCAAGTCCAGTTTGATATTTTGTAACGCTTAGATTGTATTCAGGATGTTATCTTTTTGTAAAGCTTTTCTCAAATCATTAATGTGCTGTATAATTAGATAAATGTTTGATTTTAATTTTAAAACCTCACAGGTTTCCGAAACCTGTGAGGTTTAGCATTGTTTAACAACTAAATTGAATTTTTGAATTTTAAAATTTCTTTTAGTAAAATTTTTCGTAATTTTTGTGATAGAAATTGATTAGTTTAATTACTAAATTTCTTTTAAAACCTGTGAGGTTTACCGCTATTTAACAATTAGATTTAATTTTTGGACTTTGGGTTGACTTTTCGAATAAAATTTTCGTGTTTTTTTTGGTCGAGACTAATAAGTTTAATTACTAAATTTATGTAAGTTTGAACTATGAAGCTAGAAACCGAAAGATTAATTCTCAAACCCATCGACGAAAGTTATACGGAAGACATTCTAAAGATCAGAAGCAATGAAACCATCAACCAGTTCGTACACCGAAATCCTCCTAAAAACAATTATGATGCGCTTCAGTTTATTTTAACCATTAAAGAAAATACCCGAAATCAGACATCTTTTTATTGGGGAATTTCGTTAAAAGACCACCCGAATCTGATTGGAACCATTTGTCTCTGGAATTTTTCCGAAGACCGGAAAGAAGCAGAAGTCGGTTATGAATTATTACCGGAGTATCACAGAAAAGGCATCATGTCGGAAGCTTTGGCTGCAGTCGTGGATTTTGCATTTAAAAATTTACATTTGCAGGAAATTGTTGCGATGACGCACAAACTCAACGAAAATTCAAAAGGACTTCTTTTGAAACATGATTTTGTATTGCAGGAGGATAGAAAGGATGAAGATTTTCCGGAGAATCTGGTTTTTAGTTTGAAGAAATAATTTTCTTTGTCATTTCGACGAAGGAGAAATCTTTTTTTATTTTAATCATTAAATTTGCGTTAGATTCTTCATTACGCTTTGCTTCATTCAGAATGACAGTTGGCGTAAAAATTGAATTTTTAAATTAATTCATTCTCAAATTTTCAAATTTAAAATATGACCTGGACAGAAATATTAGCCCCGATAAAAAATACAGAATACTTTACTAATTTATGGGAAAAAGTAAAGCAGGAATATGCAGCCACTAAAGTTTTTCCACCAAAAAATCAGATTTTCAGAGCGTTGGAAATTACGCCTTTTGAAGATATCGAAGTGGTGATCATAGGACAGGATCCTTATCATAATGATTATCAGGCAAATGGTCTGTGCTTTTCCGTTTCTGAACAGGTTGCCGCGCCGCCTTCTCTGAAAAATATTTTTATTGAATTAAAAGATGATTTGGGTGTTGAAAGAACTTCAAAAGAATTGGACGATTGGGGAAAACAAGGCGTTTTACTGTTGAATGCAACATTAACCGTTCGTGCGCATTCTCCGAATTCACACAAAGATTTGGGATGGGAAAAATTTACAAATTTCATCATCAAAGAAATTTCAGATAAAAAAGAAAACGTTGTTTTTGTTCTTTGGGGCGCTTTTGCACAAAAAAAAGCCGAACTCATCGATCCGGCTAAACATTTTATCTTAAAATCTGCGCATCCTTCTCCGTTTTCTGTGTACAGGGGATTTTTCGGAAGCAGACCTTTTTCAAAAATTAATGAATATCTTGTTTCAAAAGGGAAAAAGCCTATTTCATGGTAGGATTTTCTCCTCCTTTTTTAATGGTGATTCCTATTTTGTACTTTCCGTTCAAAGCCTTTGCTCCGTCTGCCGAAGCAGGATAAGGCTGAACATCCGTTAAAGAAATAGTATATCCGTTAAATGCAGCCGACTGATGATAGTTTCTGCCTTCATTGTCCATACTAGCTAAATTCAGAACCACCGGTCGGGTTGCAGTTCCCATTACTTCAACCTGTGCCACGGCAACACCTGCCCAAATGCAGTTTACATCTTTTGGGCAACGGCTGTCTTCAGAAATTCCTTTGAAAGTTACATTCATCTGATATTCTTCAAGGAATTTGTTTTCACCCTCGTTGAAATAGATCATTCCGCCATCTTTACTGGTTACTTTTGTAACGCCTGTTTTATCCGTGTTCACTTTTAATTTATTTTCTTTTTGAGCATTACAGTTCATTAAAAACAATGAGCCTAAACTCAGGATAAGCATTTTATGTAGCATAATTTTTTTATATAATATTAAGCATATCTAATAATACCACCAAAAACATTGCCACACCTACCACAAGACTGAAACCTGTTCCGTAAATAAATCCTATAAAAGCCCCTTTTGTTGATTTCAGGGCTTTATTCACATCCTTGCTGTCGTGAAGGAGTTCTCCGATAAACACTCCTGCAAACATTCCCACCAGAAAACCCAAAGGAATAGGTAAAAATATTCCGACAATGGTTCCGATAATCGAACCGATGCTTCCCCAACGCGTTCCCCCGTATTTCTGATTGGTTTTTGCCGGAATTACATAATTCAAAACTACAGAAGCTACCGTCAGAATTCCGAATGCCCAAACATAAATCATAGGAAGATCTGCATCTGTTCCGAATTTATAAATTAAAAGTCCGCAGATACTCAGCAATAAACCCGGCAAAACAGGAAGAAACGTTCCTAAAATCCCCAGAAACAAAAGAATAAGACAAAGGATATTAATTAATGTCGTGTCCATAATTTGAAATTTATTTGCAATATATAACAAAAGTGACTCCAAAAAGAGCCACTTTATATAGTAATGAAAAAAATATGATTAAAGATTCAGGATCACATACTGTAAAATCACACCCGCATTTCCGATGTTTCCTGCAGCATGATTATGGAAACTTGTATAATAGATATATCCGCTGTTTGAAGAACCAGAGCAAGAACCTACAGTTGCACCCAATGCAACAAGATAAGGAACCAAAGTCTGCGGAACCGAAATCGTGATCTGAATACTGCTTCCCGGAATAGTAATGCAAACCGGAACAAAAGTTGTGTTCGGAGCATTTCCAATAGGCGTTACCGGAATTCCTGTAGCTGTAAAATGATTCGTTCTCAGCATTAAAGCCTGATTAGAACCGTCTTTTACTAAAACTTCCCAGTAAGAAGGATCGTAATTTGTAATTTTTTGCCATGCTCCCATATCAAAATCAATATTAAGATTGTTGAAACCAAGTGCCGAAGACAATCCTGCGTTGCTTACCACAGCCGGAACAATGCCCGAATTTCCTGTGTTCGTAGAACAAAGTTTTGAATCGGGAACAAATCCTCCCGCTGGAGCGCAGCTTGAAGTATTGTCTGTACCACCCACTAAATAAGAAACATCCCAATCTGAAGCATAGATACTTCCGCCATTAGCAACGAAGATTGCAAGATTAGCATCAATTGCAGGGAAAAGAGCCTGATTGGTGGAATATTTTCTGGAGCCGCAGTTCAGAAAAATAATATCATACTGCGCTATAGCCGTTAAATTTGCAAGATCATTATTCGTGATTTCCGTTGCAGTATATCCTAAAGAAAGAATAATATCTTCAATTTTATCATACGAACCTTTTACATAAGCAATTTTAGCTACCTGATTCAGTTTGGTCTGAGACAGATCTAGCGTTAAAGTTTCGTTATTTTTTACATTTGCAGTAACTTCTGTCCGGAAATTGCTTCCATTCCCGGTCTGAATATGAATGGTATGATTACCGACCGGAGCGTCCAATGTAAAATTACCATCCGCATCGGAAGTAGTGTAGTAGATCTTATATTTGTCATCGAAAGTAAAAACGGATGCGCCACCAATGGCTTTGGCTCCGTTCTGTGACATTACTTTTCCGGAGATTTTTCCGGTTTTTACTGTATTATCAACCGTAGCTTCTGTAGATGGAGCATCTGAGCGACAGGAACCCACAGACAATAAGATAATAAAAATAAAAATGAGGTTTAGTTTTTTCATAAGTTTTAGCGTTTAATTACATCACTAAATTAACAATATTATTATTATAAATATCTTAATTTTAGAATAATTTTAAATAATCGTTAATTGAAATTGAAATATTTTATGAAAAATCCTTATTTAATCGATATTGAGTGAATTTAATTTTTTTACTAAATTTGTTAGAATGAATGATCAGTTACAGGAAACCAAAAATTTCATACAGGATTTAAGCGAACAGCTTTATTTATACATTACCAAAATTTCTCCGGCAGGTCTGGATTGGGTTTTTCATGCCTTTACAAAACTTGCGATTCTTGTTATTGTATTTTTGCTGATAGACTTTCTTGTAAAACCGGTAATCAATCTTATCTTCCGTTTTTTTCATAATGAAGAAAAATATCCCATCATAAAATCAATTTATCAGTCAAGAATAACAAATTCTGTTGCACATCTTTTTGCTTTGGCAATTGTACTGGGAATTCAGACCTCTATATTTCCGCCAAAAGCAATTCCCAGAACCAATATCTTTATTATACGTTCCATTAATTTAGGACTTGTATTAATTCTTGCCGGAATGCTCTATCGTGGTCTTACTGCTTTCAGAAATTATTTCGCCATTAAACAGGATTATTACAAAATTATGGCTTTGAATGCGATTTCTGAAACAATGAAAATTTTAGGAATCTTCATTTTTTCCATTGTAGGAATCTGTGTTATTTTCGGGATTAAAGGAGCTACCATTGTTGGAAGTTTAGGGGCAATTACAGCAGTTCTGGTACTGGTTTTCCGCGATACCATTCTCGGATTTGTAACCGGAATCCATGTTTCAACTTCTAAAAGTCTTAAAGTAGGAGACTGGATCAGTATTCCTAAATACAATATCGAAGGAAATATTTCAGACATTAGTCTTTTAACGACGAAGATCATGAATTTTGATAAAACCATTTCTTCAATTCCAACCTATGATCTTTTAACTACTGAGATTAAAAATCTTCAGGTGATGTCGGAATCCAACACCAGAAGAATTAAAAAATCAATCTACTTTAATATCAATTCCTTTAAATTTTTAACGGAAGAAGACATTGATCGTCTGAAAGACATTAATCTGATCTCAGAATATCTTGAAGGAAAAAGCATTGAGCTGAAAAAAGAAAAAGAAACTTTGAAGCACAGTGATAAAATAGTGAACGGAAGACAGCTTACTAATATTGGCGTTTTCAGATATTATGCAGAAAAATATCTCCAGAATGATCCCGATGTAGATCAGGATGGGGCAATGATGGTTCGTCAGTTGGATATTACTCCGCAAGGTCTGCCTTTAGAAATTTACTGTTTCGCCAATGATTCGCGTTGGGAACATTTTGAGCAGATTCAGGCAGATATTTTTGATCATTTACTCGTAGCTTCAAAGGAATTTGATCTTCAGGTGATGCAGATCAGTGTGAAGGTATAATGAAAGCTTATTATGTTAATGTAAAATTTCATGAAATAATAAACCCAATTTTAAGTTGGGTTTTTTTATTTTTGCAGTATGACAAAACTAAGTGTAAACATTAATAAAATTGCGACGCTGAGAAATGCAAGAGGAGGAGAAACACCCAGTGTAACGGAGGCAGCCGTAAAAATTCAGGAGTTTGGAGGACAGGGTATCACCATCCATCCAAGACCCGATGAAAGACACATCACAAGAAAAGATGTTTATGATCTGAAACCTTTGGTAACCACGGAATTCAATATCGAAGGAAATCCTCACCGTTCTTTTATCGATATGGTTCTTGAGGTAAAACCGGAACAGGTAACGCTGGTTCCCGATGCAGATGATGCCATTACTTCAAACGCCGGTTGGGACACCAAAAAACATCTTGATTTTCTGACGGAAATTATCGCAGAGTTTAAAAATGCAGGAATCCGTACTTCAATTTTCTTGGATCCGACTCCCGAACTGGTAGAATATGCTGCCAAAACAGGAACCGACAGAATTGAACTCTACACCGAAGCTTACGCTAAAAATTATACTTTAAATAAAGAAGCTGCCATAAAACCTTACTACGACACTGCGATTGTTGCTACAGATTTTGGATTGGGAATTAATGCCGGACACGATTTAAGTTTAGAAAATTTAAAATATTTTGCAGATACCATCCCGAATTTGCTTGAAGTTTCGATTGGTCATGCCTTGGTTTCCGAAGCATTATATATGGGGATGGAAAATACAGTTCAGGCTTATCTGAAGAGACTGGCAAAATGGTAAAAAGGCTGGAAGTTGGGTGTGTAAAGCCAAAGGTTTGATAAGTATTGTCTGAACTATCTGCTTCCGGAACCCACTTCTATCCTAAAAACAAAACGCATGGAAATTTTAAATTCAAAAATATTTGGCGAAAATCTTTCGTCTACACCGCTTTTGGTATTTCACGGTTTATTTGGAATGCTTGATAATTGGGGAACCTTCGGGAAAGATTTCGGAGAATTTGTACCGACTCACCTTATTGATCTCCGCAATCACGGGAGAAGTTTTCATTCCGATGAGATGTCTCACGACGATTTAGCAGATGATATTCTTCGGTATATGGATCATTACGGAATAGAAAAAGCTCATATTCTGGGGCATTCTTTAGGCGGAAAAGCAGTGATGCAGTTTGTTATTAAATATCCTGAAAAAGTGGAAAAGCTCATCGTTGTGGATATTTCTCCGAAAGCATATCCTCCACATCATCAAGGAATTATCAAAGCTTTGGAAACGGTAGACTTCAATACGGTAAATTCCAGAAATGATGTGGAAGCTGTTTTGAGCCAGTATATTCCTGAAAGATCAACCATACAATTCCTCACAAAAAATCTGTATTGGGATGATAATAAAAAACTCAACTGGAGATTTAACCTAAAAACTCTGTCTGAAAAATACAATCAGTTTGTTTCGAATGCCATTAAATTTGGCGTTTTTGATGGTGAAACGTTGTTTATTGCAGGCGAAAAATCAAATTATATTCTTCCTCAGGACAAATTTGCCATCAAACAGCAGTTCCCAAAAGCTCAGTTTTCAACGGTAAAAAACGCAGGACATTGGGTTCAGGCTGAAAATCCTGTCGATTTTGCTAAAATTGTCAAAGAATTTTTGAATATTATATAGCATAAAGTGTTTATTTTGATTGAATTGTTAAAGTTTTCTTAAATTTTGAATTTATTCTTCTTTGTGTGATATTTTTTAATATTTTAGTCGAAGCTAAATCACTAAATATTAACATCATGGAAAATAAGAAAAACAAAAAGCCGTTCTTCGCATCATTTTTAGAAAAACAAATCGCAGAACCGGAAAAAATCAAAGGAGGATCTGAAACTGTTGCCACAGCTCCGTTAAAAGATAATGTTACAACAGCGCTTCAGGACAGCATTACAAAACCTTCCAATGATAATGTTACCATGAAATATCCTTCCGATGGCGATGAAGGAGGTACAGAAATCTAAAAACGAACAACCCAAAATAAAACAACTATGAAAAACAAAGATTCAAAGAAGAAGCCATTTTTTGCTTCATTTTTAGAGAAACAATTACAGGATCCTGAAAAAATTAAAGGAGGAGCAAATGTAACAATTGCTTCGCAGGATACGGTTACAAAACCTGCTGTAGATACTGTGACAAAGCCAATCTATGATATGGCGCAGACAATGAAATATCCTTCTGATGGGGATGATGATTCTCCATCGATTTAATGGATTTTTATCTCGATCACATTAAAAAAATCATACTAAAAGGAAACTTACACTCTAAGTTTCCTTTTTTAATAAAAATGGCAGATGATTCTTTGCATTACACATTCTCAGGATTTTTACAATATTGATATCTTTTTTGAATATTTAAAATCTAAAAATATTCCTTTTTTCAGACTAAATTCTGATAAAATAAATCATTATCAGAAAATAAGCATCAGCGAAAACTTTTTTGAATTAACCGATGAACTCGGAAATACCGTTAATTCAAATGAAATTAAAGCGGTGTGGCATAGAAAATCATGGGGAATTTCTGTTCCTGAGGAACTGGATGAAACCTACACAAAAATTTTTCTGAAAGAATATGCTGCTCTCAGATACAATCTTTTCACCTTGCTGGAAGAAATTCCGTGGATCAATCCGTTTGAAAATGAAAATAAGATTGATAGCAACAAAATGTATCAATTAAAGATCGCCCAAAAAAACAACCTTACTATTCCCGAAACTATTTTTTCGAACAATTCAGAACAAATAACTGAGTTTTTCCATCAGAAATGCAATGGAAAAATGGTGGCAAAACTTCATGGTGCGCTTTCAAAAACAATGAGCGGCGAAAATTTCCTTTCCACCAACATCATCGACGAAAATTCTCTCGAAAATATAGAAGACATAGAATACTGTCCCATGATTTTTCAGCCCTACATCGAAAAAGAATATGAATTGAGAATACTGTATCTTGAAGGAGAATTTTTTACCGGAAAAATCAATAACAGCGAAAACGCAGACTGGAGAATAGCCAACGAAAATTATTTTTGGTCAGAATACCATTTACCGGAACATATGAAGACCGGTCTTACCTCAATGATGAAAGATATGGGATTGTACATCGGAGCAATCGACATGATAAAAGGTAGAGATGGAAAATATTATTTCCTCGAAGTAAATCCGCAGGGAGAATGGGGAATGCTGCAAAAAGAACTTAATTTCCCGATTGCTGAAAAAATTGCCGATAACCTTATAAAAAGAATGAATACCAATGAATAAAATTTTAATAATTACCCATACAGGAGATAATTTTTCTATAGAAAAAGTAACAGAATATATTGCTGAGAACAATTGTGAAGTCATCCGTTTTGATGTAGATTTATACCCTTTGCAAAATAAATTATCTACCCGTTTTGAAGACGGAAAGTGGATCAGTATTTTAGAAACTCCAGAAAAAAAACATCGTTTAGACGATATTTCCGCAGTCTGGTACAGAAGAGCCTACAATATTGGATCTGGTCTGAAAGAAGAACTGGATTCTAAATTTTACGGAGCTGCGATGGGAGAGATCAGGACGACACTATTTGGATTTTTAGAGTCTATTGATGTTTATGCATTCGGAAAACCAAGTGTTTACAGAAGAGTAGACAGTAAGGAAGAACAGTTGAAAATAGCTCATAAAATTGGACTCAGGATTCCGGAATCCTGCCTTACCAACAATCCGGAAGAGGCAAAACAATTCATTGTAAAACATAAAAATGTGGTTGCCAAAATGCAGACAGGATTTGCCATTTATGAAGACGGTGTAGAAAGTGTGGTCTTCACCAATGTGGTAAAGGAAGATAAACTGAAAGAACTTGATACGCTTTTGTACTGTCCGATGCAGTTCCAGAAAAAAATTGAAAAGAAAAAAGAACTTAGAATCACCATTGTAGGAAGAGATGTTTATGCTTTCGAAATCGATTCTCAACAGTCGGAAGCTGCAAAAATAGACTGGAGAAAAGACGGAGTAAATCTTATTGATAAATGGATTCCGACGGAACTTCCGACAGACATCGAAGCAAAATTGCTGGAACTTTTAGACGTTTACAACATCGATTACGGAGCTATTGATATGATCGTTTCGCCCGAAGACGAATATTATTTCATTGAGATCAATTGTGCCGGAGAATTCTTCTGGCTGGATAATCTCACCGAAGGAAACCTTATTTCAAAAAGCATTGCTGATATTTTATGCGATAAAGCTCCAAGAAGAAACAATATGGTTTTGGTCTAAAATTCTTCTGACAAATGATAATACAGAAAACGGGCGAAAGTCCGTTTTTTTTTATTTATCTTCAGTTCGGGATAAGAAATGAATTTAAGTAATTGATTTATAGTATTATATTAACGTGAATTCGGAGAAAAACATGAGGTGCTTAATGTCTAAAATTAATATTTTAGAATTGAACAAATACTAA